>JAKSCP010000491.1 GCA_022360535.1 Pseudomonadales bacterium
AAAGAGGAAAAGAGTTTTGGCAGAACAACAGGACAAACGCGGCGATACCACTCGAGAAGCGTTATTGGACTCTGCTACGAAAGTATTTGCTGAGTATGGATTGCACGGAGTCAGTACGCGCACTCTGGCCGCCGAAGCCAATGTGAACCAGGCCCTGATTGGTTACCACTTTGGTGGAAAAGAGGGTTTGTATCACGCGGTGTTCGAAAGCATCGTCGATCAAATGGAATCTCAAATGCAGAGCCGGATTGAAGAGGTCTCGCGGATTCTTGAGTCTGTGCCCAAGTCATTGAGTACCGATGCACGTCAGAAAACTTACCTGCCTGTGTTACTGGGTATCTGCAATGGCATGTCCGAGATGATGTTGCGGCCTGAAACGAAGTATTGGGCGCAGCTTTTTGGCCGTGAACACAATCAGCCAACTGCAGTGTTTGATCTTATCTATGAACGTTTCATGAAGCGAATCATCCAGGTGCTCACCGGATTGGTATCTGTGATCCGCGATGAGCAGGATCAGACTGTGGTTCGCACCATCAGCATCGGCATACTTGCGCAAATAATTATCTGGCGCATGGCGAGGGAAGGTGTGTTGAGAATCATGGGCTGGAAAGAGATAGAGGAAAAAGAACTTGTCATTGCGCAACAGGCTATCGCCCGCAATGTCACTGCGCTGGTAAACGGCTGAGGAACAAAACTATGAAAACTCGTTTAATAGCATTAGCAAGTCTCGTCGTGGTAGGTGGATCACTGGTCTTACTATCTGGAAACTCTCCTGTCGCACAGGAGACAGGTCTCACTCTTTACGGGAATGTTGATGTGCGTGAGGTGAATATGGCCTTCAGACAGTCAGGTCGATTGCAATCGGTATTAGTGGAAGAAGGTGATTCTGTAGTAAGTGGCGACATCATTGCTGGTCTGGACAATGATCTGCTTACGGAGCAGCGCAATCGAGCAGCGACTGAAGTGCAACGGGCACAGGCACAGCTGGATAAATTAGAGAACGGATCCAGGCCTCAGGAAATCGCTCGCGCTGAAGCCGAGATCAATCGTATTGAAGCAACGATAAACAGACTGCAGCTTGACCTTGAGCGGCAGAATGAGTTGCTGGAGCCTGGCGCTTCCAGCGCCAAGCACGTGGAATTGCTGCAGTCTTCATTGGCCGAAGCCGAAGCGCTACGAGACGCCGCACAACAGTCTTTGGATTTATTGGAAGAAGGACCACGCCAGGAAGATATCGATGCTGCGGCGGCACAGCTTGCTCAGGCTCAGTCAAATCTTACTCTGGCGGAAATTGCACTGGCAGATGCGTCGCTGACTGCACCTGCGGAAGGAATTATCACCTCCAGGGTACTGGAGCCGGGCGCTGTGGTAAGTAGTCGCGATACTGTAGCCGTGCTGACGTTGACTGATCGCTACTACGTCCGGGCTTACGTCGAAGAGACCGCCCTGGGACTGGTAGCTCCAGGTACACGCGTCAGTATTCGCAGCGATTCCAGCTCAACCAGCTATCCCGGTACCGTTGGCTTTGTCTCCCCGCGCGCAGAATTTACCCCGCGCTCTGTAGAGACTGAAGCGCTGCGTAGCGACCTGGTCTACCGTCTCCGCATCGAGGTCGATGGAGATGCTGCGGGATTGTTGCAGGGCATGCCGGTTACGGTCGCTGTCGGGTCCTAAAGACGAGCGGATTCAGCTGGAGAATTCCGGAGAATTGGGGAATTGATAATGCAAAACGAAGCTCAGGTGTCGCTGCCAGAAAACTCCATAGTGGAGATCAGTGCCTTGCACAAGTCTTTTCAGGACCTGCAGGCATTGTGTGATGTGACAGCCACTATAGATGCCGGGAAACTGACTGGATTGGTAGGGCCCGATGGTGCGGGTAAAACTACCTTGCTGCGTTGCCTGGCTGGCCTGCTCAGTCCCACTTCAGGAAGCATCCGCATACTGCAGCAGGATCCGGTGACAGACAGTAGCGAGCTGGTAGAGCAGATCGGTTACATGCCACAGCGATTTGGTCTTTACGAAGACTTGAGTGTGATCGAGAACCTGCGGCTCTATGCACAACTCCGCCAAATAGAAACCACACAACGAGACCAGATATTTGAACAGCTGCTGGAGTTCACCAAACTGGCGCCTTTCCAGCAACGTCGAGCCGGCAAGCTGTCTGGAGGAATGAAACAGAAGCTGGGTTTGGCCTGCGCGTTGATGTCACGACCCAAGTTGCTGCTTCTTGATGAACCGGGAGTTGGCGTAGATCCGGTTAGTCGCCAGGACTTGTGGCAGATGGTGGACGTGCTCACCGAAGAAGGCATGGCTGTGGTCTGGGCGACGGCTTATCTCGACGAAGCTGAACAGTGCGAAACCGTATTACTGATGAACGAAGGCAGTCTGGCTTTTGCCGGATCACCCACCGAGCTAACTGACAGATTGCACGGTCGCAGCTTTCGAATCTCAGGTATACAGAACCATCCTCGAGAATTATTGAAGGAGGCGTTGCAATTACCCGGGGTAATTGATGGCGTAATCCAGGGACGGGCAGTAAGAACGGTGACAGACGCTACCGAGGTAAGAACAGACCTGCAGAATCTCGCTGCGTCAGTTGGAGGCCAGTTGGAATCTGTCGCACCGCGGTTTGAGGATGCGTTTGTCGATCTCCTGGGTGGAGGACCCGGTGGTCAATCGGCTCTTGCAGAGCAGATGGAAACGGTGAGCCTGGGTGAACAGAACGTAGTCGAATGTCGCAACCTAACCAAGCGTTTTGGTAGTTTCGCTGCCACTGATAATGTGAGTTTTACCGTAAACCAAGGCGAAATATTTGGCCTGCTGGGGCCGAATGGTGCAGGCAAATCTACTACCTTCAAAATGTTATGCGGCTTACTCAAACCTACTGAGGGTACAGCTCGCGTTGCTGGTCTTGATCTTTCACGTTCTACAACAGAAGCGAAACTTAAACTGGGATACATGGCACAAAAGTTCTCGCTCTATGGTCTGCTTTCTGTCGAGCAGAACCTGGACTTCTTTGCTGGTGTGTATGGATTGACTGGGGCCACCAAGAAATCTCGTATCGAAGAGATGGTTGAAACCTTTCAATTGCAGGCGTACTTAACGAGCAGCCCAGACAATCTTCCCCTTGGATTCAAACAGCGGCTGGCCCTGGCGTGCGCAACCATGCATCGACCTCCAGTATTGTTTTTGGATGAACCCACCTCCGGTGTGGACCCGATCACTCGACGCGAGTTCTGGACTCATATTAACGGTCTGGTAGGAAAAGGCGTGACGGTCATGGTGACGACTCACTTCATGGACGAGGCGGAATACTGTGATCGCATCGCCCTGATGTACAACGCAAAGCTTATTGCGCTGGATTCCACGGACAACATAAAAGCCAGCATGGCGGGCCCACAAGAGGACCTGACTATGGAACAGGCTTTTATTCGTTTGATAAAGCAAAGTGATCTTCAACGAGAGGCGGCGTAAGGGATGGCCGCCAATTCACGAACAGCAAGTCGAACTCTGGCGTTGATTCAGAAGGAAAGCCTGCAGGTTGTGCGGGACCCCTCAGCGTTGCTGATTGCCTTTATTCTGCCGGTAGTGATGCTGTTTTTGTTTGCCTACGCCGTATCACTGGATATTCAAAGGGTGAAAATCGGCGTGGTGCTTGAGTCAGATACGCCCAAGTCTGTCGCACTAGCCTCTTACCTTGGTGGCACCCGTTACTTCGAAGTTCATCCAGCTCGCAGTGCCGAGCAACTAGGGGCTCGCCTGGTGTCCGGTGACCTGAAGGGCTACGTGTTGATACCTGGCAATCTTGAACAGCGCGTTGCACAGGGCAACCAGCCGCTCGTGCAAATCATCACTGATGCTTCTCAGCCCAATACGGCGAATTTTGTAGCCGGTTACGCGCAGGGAGCGGTACAGCGTTGGTTCTCCGAACAACCGTCGTTAGCAGGTCCTCGAATCAATATCGAAGCACGTTACTGGTACAACCCGTCGATAGACAGTCGTCAGTTCTTAATTCCCGGTGCAATAGGCATCATCATGACAATGATCGGTACTCTGCTCACTGCTCTGGTGATGGCAAGGGAATGGGAGCGGGGCACTATGGAGGCTCTGCTCTCCACGCCAGCACGGGTGAATGAAATCATCATAGGCAAGGTGTTGCCATACTTCGTGCTGGGTATGCTGGCATCCACTATCGCTTCGCTGATTTCGTTGTTTGTCTTTGGCATACCTCTGCGCGGCAGTTTGTTTGCTTTACTTATTGTTTCCGCTGTCTTCATGTTGCCGGCCCTAGGTCAGGGCTTGGTGATCTCCGTAGTCGCAAAGAATCAATTCATCGCTTCACAACTGGCATTATTGTCGGGATTCTTGCCCGCCTTTTTGCTTTCGGGGTTTCTGTTTGAAATAGACTCGATGCCACAGGTCATTCAGTACATTACCAACGTAGTGGCTGCCAAATACTACATCTCCTCCCTGCAAACCATTTTTCTGGTTGGTGACGAGTGGAGCACGCTTCTTCCTAACGTTCTATACATGGGATTACTTGGGGCGTTGTTTCTGGGCATTTCTCGCCTGAAGACCCGGCGCAGTCTGGAGGGGTGACGGGAGTTATGAACCTTTTATCCACCAGCTTGCTGGCACAGATAAAGAAAGAGTTCCTCAGTGTACTGCGGGATCCCAAGGCTCGCATGATTCTGGTAGGACCACCGTTAATGCAGCTTCTGGTGTTTTCCTTTGCCGCAACGCTGGAAGTGACCAATTCATCGGTTGTGTATCTGGATCATGACAATGGCCGTTGGTCCCAGGAACTGCAGTATCGTTTGCAACAGTCGTCTTTTGTGGATGATTTGATCGTTGTGTATAACGAGCGGGAGTTTCGCCAGGTCATCGATAACCGTGAGGCGTTAATCGGGATTAGAGTACCGGACGATTTCAGCCGTCAGCTTTTTGCGGGGGATGTAGCAGATCTGCAGGTCATTGGCGATGGTCGGAGGGCTAACTCCAGTCAGGTCGCAACCGGCTATGTGCAGACTATTGCCAATGAGCTGGGAGCTCAGATCAATAACGTAGAGCCGACAGACATCGCGGCCATAAGACATTGGTTTAATCCGAATTTGACCTACCGTTGGTTTGTAGTGCCGTCGCTGGCGGGGATTTTGTCAATGTTTATTGCCTTGATGGTGACATCCTTGTCCATAGCCCGAGAACGAGAGTTAGGTACCTTCGATCAGCTATTGGTATCCCCATCGAATTCTCTGGAGATCATCGTCGCCAAGTCGATACCGGCGTTGGTAATTGGCTGTTTGTTGGGCAGTGTGATGATCACCGCTGGCATTGTGGGATTTGGCATAAAGTTTCAGGGATCACTTTTATTTCTGTTTCTCTCGGCAATTTGCTTCATTCTGTCAGTGATAGGGATAGGCCTGGTTATTTCCTCTGTGTGCGATACGCAACAGCAAGCGATCCTCGGAGCTTTCGCTCTGGCCGTTCCCATGACTCTGATGTCTGGTTTCGCTACACCGGTAGAAAATATGCCGCCGTTTCTGGAGGCTGCTTCGCAGCTGGTGCCTCTAAAACACTTCCTGCTCGTGCTGCAGGGGAGTTTTCTGAAAAACATGACAGCGATGGATGTGCTTAACAACACCATCCCTATGATTCTGATTTCAATCTTTACCCTTTCGTTAGCGGTTTACTTCGTACGCAGCCGGCTGCAATAAGGGCCGTAAACCAGGGGGTTAAAAGGAGAGCTTGATGTTCCAAATATTGACCAATACAGCGCTAAACACATGGAGTCGATGGTATCCACGGTTGGCAACGATACTGGCAACGACTCTGATCCTCACTGCTTGCCAGACAAGCACAGTGCCACGGCCAGAAGCGGCTCTGCAGTTTAGTTCAGATTGGGCTAACGATGCGTCGAGCGGGGAAACAATCGCGAATCTTGATCACTGGTGGCAGGCATTTGGAGATCCTGCATTGAATCAGTTAATTGAACAGGGTCTGGCACAAAATTTTGATTTGCAGGCCGCTTATTCCGTAGTAATGGAAGCCAGAGCACAGATTGACAGGCAATCTTTACGTCGACGACCTGTTGCTGAAGTCTCGGCTACTGTGAACCAGCGCAGACAGTCAGAGAATGGACCGCTACCTATCAGCAATATTCCTGGTCTGGACACTGATCAGACAATCCACGACGTGGGTGCGGCGATGGTGTGGGAACTGGATTTATTTGATCGGATTGCCAATAGTATCGCCGCAGTTGAATCACGGTTTCAGGCTTCGCAATTCGATGCGGCTGCCATGGCTTCCATCATCAGTGCGGAAATTGCGGACCATTACTTCAACTACCGTCTTCTCAATACCCAACAACGTTCACTAAACCAACAATTGGAACTGTTGCGATCGTATATTGCGCTTTTTGAAGCGCGGCAGCGGGTTGGTGATATCAGCAACATTCCTGTATCACAACTGCGG
>JAKSCP010000411.1 GCA_022360535.1 Pseudomonadales bacterium
ATCACCAGATTGTCTCTGGCTACAAATTCCGTATTGGAAAAGGAATTGAATCGAGCGTAGGCGATAGTGAATGAGCCGGCCAGTATCAGCAGGCCAGCAACGCGAAGGACCGGCCATTTCTTGGGCCCGGATTTCTTGGGAATGTCCATGGTAAGTTTCGTTCGGCAATTAAGAATTGTTACTGCTTAACGAAAGTGTAGGCACATTAGTCCCAGGGCATAGGCGCAATCGGTAAACACCGAACAATTGCGGGTGAGGGACGATTGGCTGCGGTGAACGGCTTGGAGAGAGTGTTACTCAAGCCCACCAAGAGATGAGTAGAGAGAGTCTTTGTAGCTACGGCCGAGGTTGAGAACGGTACCGTCGCTTAGTACGACATTGTAGTCGTTGTTGCTTCCGCTTTTCAGCTCACTGACGAAGCTCAGATTGATAATTGCGGAGCGATGGATGCGTTTGAATCCATGAGAATCCAGGCGCACTTCCATATTGCGCATGGTGTCTCTCAACAGATGAGATTTTTGTTCTGTATGAATTGTCACATAATCGCCGGAAGCCTCTATCCATAATATTTCTGAGGTTTGCAAAAAATAGATATGGCCATGGGATTTAACGACTATGCGATCGTTGTCAGAGCCGTTTGAAGCAACAGAAGGTGGAGAATCTGTTCCTTTGTGTTGATCAAACATGCTGAGCAACTCGCCCAGTTTCTTGCCATTCTGGCGTAAATCCTTCTGCAATAACTGCTCACGAATCCGGACCAGACTTTCCTGCAGGCGGCTTTTACGAACAGGCTTTAACAGATAGTCCATCGCGTGGACGCTGAATGCCTCGACTGCATATTGATCGTAGGCTGTGACGAAAACCACCAATGGCATCTTTTCTTCACCGATCTTTTGCACAACTTTTTGCACCACGTCAAAGCCACTCATCTTGGGCATCTGAATATCGAGAAAAACCAGATCGGGTTGATGTTGCTGAATCATCGCGATGGCACTGTTGGCATTTGGGCACAGAGCGACTACCTCTATATCCGTTTCGTCGGCTAGCATCATGGCCAGACCTTCACGAGCCAGGGGCTCGTCGTCGACTACCAGTGTTTTGATAGCCATGGTTTATGTCTCGCCAAATTTCAGCTTCATAGCAGGGCTTGGATCAGAAACTGGAGCATCGTCTGTTTCTGTTGCAGTGGGCTGTTCGCGACTCACCGGTATTTCGATGCGGACCCTGACTCCTCGTTGCGGCGCAGAATCCAGGGTAAACGAAAAGTCATCACCATAGAGTTGGCTGAGACGACTACGCACGTTGCTTAGACCGATGCCTTCTTTGAATCCAGGGCCATTGAAGTCCACCTCGCCAGGTCCGTTGTCGATGATTTCCAGTTGCAGTCGATCACTGGCAAGTAGTGTACTGCGAATCTCAATATGTCCAGTACCCTCTATTTCCCCGATGCCGTGACGCAGGCTGTTTTCCACCAGTGGCTGCAACAGCATCACTGGCACTTCAATCGCCAGAGTGCGTGAGTCGATAGATTTTTTGATTTCCAGCCGGTCCCGAAACCGTTCCTGTTCTATGGCCAGGTAGTTTTCCGTTAACTCCAGTTCTGATTCCAATGGTAATAACTGATGGGTGTTTTTTTCCAGGGTCATGCGAAAGAAATCACTCAGGCGATGGATCATTTCGCCGGCGGCCTGCATCTCGTTCTTCTGAACCAGTACGGAAATACTGTTCAATGTATTGAACAAGAAATGGGGATTGACCTGCATTCGCAGGGCTTCCAGTTTCGACTCTGCCAGGTAAGTCCTGAGTTTGCTGGCAACCTGCTCCTTTTGCTTCACAAGTTGTATATGGCTCGAAATATTGAAACTGGTAACAAACAGAACGTAGATGATGATGTCGGTCAGAATAAAAGGATCCGCGACCAAAAAATGTCCCATGTGTTCCCAGCCTGCATACACCTGCATCGCTTCGGATTTATCTTCGACGAAAAACTCATAGTGAAAAGCAATGGCGGCAACATGAATCAGTGTAAACATGCCAACGAACAACAAATGTAATCCCAGATTCTTCATCCATTTCTCTGGATAGAACAGGAATTTTTTGATCAGCATCACCACAAAGGGCGACATGAAGACCCAGGGCATCCACATGCGGAAGGTGACATCGTAAAGATCGCCGAAGGCGCCGTATTCCCAGTCACGCACCGTGATACTGCCTGCCACCTCTCTAAGCAGAACCACGAACGACAAGCCAAGCCAGATCACAGTCAGCAGCCGGGCAGCGGTCTTGAGATCGTTTGAGGTGAGGTTTGCGGTCATGGGGCATCCAGGATTGGGTATGACTAAATCAAGGATAGCATACTGGTGCTGAACTACCGGCATTCCGGTCTGGGGCATCGGTGAACAGCGAGGACATGCGGTCTAACAGCACGAAAGCGTCGACTAACGTTGATCCAGAATGGGCGGGGTCGAGCGTGGAGATTGCGGGAACGCAGCTTTTCATGATCCACTTTTTAACGGGCCCGGCTACAACTCAAAACACTAAACGCAAGATTCACTATCTTTATCTGCACCGGTTCGTTGTTGACCGAATAACCCATTACAGACGTGAGCGGTCTTTCTACTATAGCAATACTACTTTTGTTGTAACGAGGGGATAAAAATGAAAGCACGAATGACAGCGACGGTTTCCTCAAGTCTGCTGCTGCTTGTGGCGTTGCTTGTGTTACCGGCATTGGCTGATGAAAAACCATTGGCGCTTACTGGCTATGACCCGGTTTTGCTTATTGAGGGCACGCTGGAAATGGGCAAACCAGAATTCGTCAGCTCGGATGAGCGGTATCAGTATCAGTTTGCGTCACAAGACAGCATGAACCGATTCAACAACGATAAGGACAGCTTCGGTATTCAGAATGAAATGTGTCCGGTAGCGCCACCGGCAGCTGCTGACCCTGAATTCTTCACTGTGCACAACGGCAAGATCTATATCTTTGCAACTGCCTGGTGCATTGATCA
>JAKSCP010000493.1 GCA_022360535.1 Pseudomonadales bacterium
CACTTGAAGAGATTGCCTATGTGCCCCTCGATGAGATTTTGGCAATCGAAGGTTTCGATGAAGAGATCGCAAACGAGCTTAGAAATCGAGCCAAGGACGCCTTGCTGACCCAGGCAATTGCTTCAGAAGAAGATATCTCTTCAGCCAATATTGCAGATGATCTTCTTAACATGGATGGCATGGATGACGGCCTGGCTCTGCAGTTGGCGAAAAAAGGAATTCTCAATATGGAAGAGCTGGCTGAGCAATCCATTGACGAGTTAATCGATATTGAAGGCATGGATGAGGAGCGTGCAGGTCAATTGATTATGACTGCCCGTGCCCCCTGGTTTGCGGAAGAAGAAGCGCAGTAGATTGGAGTAATTGAATGGCAGATGTCACGATCAGCGAACTCGCCGATGTAGTCGGTGTTTCGGTAGAAAAATTACTGTCTCAAGTCAAAGAGGCAGGGCTACCTCACACCAAGGCGGACGAACTGATTTCCAATGATGACAAGAACACCTTGTTGGTGTTCCTGCGTCGCAGTCATGGTGACCGCGAGGCGACATCTGCTGCGCCCAAGAAAATTACCCTGAAGCGAAAGACGCTGGGCACATTGAAATCTGCGTCCACTTCCGGACGTGGCAAGACAGTCAACGTCGAGGTTCGCAAAAAGCGCACTTACGTGAAACGTAGTGCGATGGACACTCCTCCTCCCGAAGAAGAAGCAGCACCACCTGTTGAGGAAGTGTCAGAAGGGCAGGCAGCACCGACAGAAGCGGTTGCTGAAGCCGCAGAGACTACGGAAGCGGCAGTTGATACTGCTGCAGAGGCAACTGAAGCGGCCACTGAGACGCCGGCTGAAGCTCCGGCTCAGGAAGCACCACCTCCTGCTGATTCCGAACCAGCGCGTGGCAAGGCTGCTCCGCGTCGCAAAAAAGCCGGATCCGGGGAATCAGACGATCCTGCTGACAAGAAGAAAACCCATCTGCGCAACAAGGCCAAAGCACAACAAGGGCCTAAGCGTCAGGCTAAGAACATTCATGTTAATGATGACTTTGTTCTTGAAGGCGATGATTTTGATGAAATGGGTGCCCGTGGTCGTCGCGGAGGTGCGCGCAAGGCCAAGACTAAACTGAGCACACAGACGCACGCCTTTGAAAAACCCACTGAGTTTATCGCTCGCGAAATAACAATCGGTGAAGCTAATACTGTCTCCGATCTGGCTCAGAAAATGTCTGTTAAGTCGGCAGAGATTATCAAAATCCTTTTTAATATGGGCGTGATGGCCACTATCAATCAGGTGTTGGATCAAGATACTTCGACGTTGTTGATCGAAGAAATGGGTCACAAGCCCAAGTTTGTTTCTGAGGACGCGATCGAAGAACAACTGGCTGATACTCTGGCTGCTGAGGAAGGAAAGGAAGAAATTGCTCGAGCGCCAGTTGTCACAGTTATGGGCCATGTTGACCATGGTAAGACGTCATTGCTCGATTACATCCGTAAAGCCAGCGTTGCTTCGGGTGAAGCAGGGGGTATTACGCAGCATATCGGTGCCTACCACGTAACTACTGAACATGGCATGGTGAGCTTTCTGGACACACCGGGCCACGCTGCGTTTACCGCAATGCGGTCACGGGGTGCGAAAGCAACAGATGTCATCGTGCTCGTTGTGGCGGCTGATGATGGCGTGAAGCCGCAAACTGAAGAAGCGGTGCAACATGCCAAGGCGGCAGAAGTACCTATGGTTGTTGCTATCAATAAGATTGACAAAGAAGGTGTTGATCCCGATCGGGTTAAGAATGAACTCTCTGCCATGGAAGTGATTCCGGAAGACTGGGGTGGCGATACACAGTTTATTCCTGTGTCTGCTATCACTGGTCAGGGTGTGGACGAACTTTTGGAAGCGATTCTGTTGCAAGCAGAACTGCTGGAGCTCAAAGCCTACACCGATGTTCCGGGACAGGGCGTAGTTGTTGAGTCGAGATTGGATAAAGGACGAGGCTCCGTTGCTTCTGTGTTAGTGCAAAACGGTACTTTGCGCAATGGCGACATCGTACTGGCAGGTCATGAGTATGGTCGGGTGCGCGCGCTGGTTGATGAAAATGGCAAGAGTGTTCGCGAAGCTGGACCTTCGATACCGGTTGAAATTCTGGGCCTCAATGGCGTGCCAGAAGCTGGCGATGAATTTGTAGTCGTTGCCGACGAGAAGAAAGCGCGAGAAGTGGCTGAGTTTCGACAAGAGCGTCACAAAGATCATCTGCAAACCGCGCAACAGATCAACAAGATGGAAGCCATGTTTGCCGGCCTGGGTAAGAATGACAAGAAGATACTCAACGTTATCCTGAAAGCCGACGTACGTGGTTCACTGGAAGCTATAGTTGGTTCATTGCAGAAGCTTGGTAACGATGAAGTCGATGTCAACGTCGTGGCAGCTGGAGTTGGCGGCATCTCAGAGACAGATGCTCATTTGGCAACCACTTCCAACGCCATGATGATTGGTTTCAATGTGCGAGCTGATAAAGTTGCCCGTGATATCGTTGAGAACGAAGGCTTGCAATTGCGCTACTACAACGTGATCTACGATGTCATTGACGATGCAAAGGCGATTCTGGGAGGCATGTTGGAGCCAGAGATTCGCGAAGAAATTGTCGGCATCGCCGAAGTGCGTGATGTGTTCAACTCACCCAAGTTTGGGCAAATTGCTGGCAGCATGGTTGTCGAGGGTACGGTTTATCGCAGCAAGCCGATCCGCGTCCTGCGAGACAACGTGGTTATCTATGAAGGCGAGCTCGAGTCACTGCGACGTTTTAAAGACGATGCAACTGAAGTGCGCAACGGCATGGAATGCGGTATCGGTGTGCGCAACTATAACGATGTAAAAGTCGGCGACAAGATAGAGGTCTATGAAACCACTGAGGTTGCCAGAACCCTCTAAGGGCTGGTACTGCAGAGTTTCGAAAACGAAAGCATGTCGGAGATGTCGCCCAGGGCTCAGAGAGTAGCCGATCAGATCCAGCGAGAAATAGCGACTCTGATCCAGCTGGAAGTGAACGATCCCAGAGTGGGAATGGTTTCTATAACCGGGGTAGATGTAAGCAACGATTTAGCCAGCGCACGAGTGTATGTCACGGTAATGAATTCACTCAGTGTGCATGCCGAGGTCAATCAGGAGACGATGAATGCCCCTGGTGAGCTCGACCAACTGGAAATAGATGAGAACTTAAATGCCTTAAACAAGGCTTCAGGGTTCTTGAGAACACTATTGGCCAAACGAATTAGTTTGCGCGCAGTTCCCAAGTTGCGGTTTTATTTCGACAGCAGCATAGAGCGAGGGCAGCGTCTGTCAAATTTGATTGATGACGCTTTGGAAGCCGATCGGCAGTTGCATTCGGATTGAAAGGTAAGGAAGGTCTGCTAAGTCATCAAAGCAGGTGACTGGAGAAAGTAGTGAGGGGCAGTCGCAAGAAACAGGGCAGGCCGATCAATGGCATCGTGTTGTTGGATAAGTCTGCCGGACTGAGTTCCAACGCGGCGCTGCAAGAAGTTAAAAAGCTGTATGAGGCCAGGAAAGCCGGTCATACAGGAAGTCTGGATCCATTAGCCACTGGTGTATTGCCCCTGTGTCTAGGGGAGGCGACCAAAGTGTCGCAGTTCCTGTTGGATTCAGATAAACAATACCGCGCCAGGATCAGGCTTGGTGAACGCACTGATAGCGGTGATTGTGAAGGAACGGTGATCGAAACTAACGATGCGTCAGCAGTTACGCTCGATCGAATCAAGGAAGCACTGACAAATTTCCAGGGTGACATTGAGCAGGTGCCTCCAATGTACTCCGCCATCAAGAAAGATGGTGTGCCACTTTACAAGATGGCACGTAAAGGAGTTGAAGTAGAGCGGGAAGCACGCAGGGTAACGGTGTATAGCATCGAATTGTGCGAATTCTCGGAAGGGCTCGAGAGTCAAGAGTTTGAGTTGGATATCGCCTGCAGCAAGGGAACCTATATAAGAACCATTGCTGATGATCTCGGGCAGCAACTTGGCTGTGGTGCGCACATCGTTGCACTTCGACGAACTGCCGCCGGAGTTTTCAATGAGCAGCGTTGTGTCGACATAGAAAGTCTGCGCGAAGCGAAGGCAAGTGAAGGGTTAGCAGGGATCGACAGTTTTCTGATCCCGATGGATGAGGCAGTAGGCAATCTGCCAGAGGTTAGATTGCCCAGTATTACCGCCGACTGTGTGAAGCATGGTCAGGCAGTACTCGTAAGGCATTTACCGGCCGAGGGTTTGGTAAGGCTTTATGAAGAAGAGCAGTTTATTGGTATCGGCAGTATTAATGACGATGGCAAGGTTGCTCCAAGGCGCTTAGTGGTCTCGTAACAAACGGCCTACTAAGCAGAGAAGGAAAGTACCAGGTAACTACTAATGTGCGTGGTTATGCTGGCTCGATAAGGATATCGCTAAGGCTCTCAAGAGCACTTGTTTAATCGCACATTATGGAGAATGAAAATGGCTTTATCAGCTGAAAGAAAAGAAGAGATCATTAAGGAATACGCGTTAAGCGATGGGGACACGGGTTCCCCGGAAGTACAGGTTGCACTGTTAACCGCCAACATTAATGATTTGCAGGATCACTTCAAAGAGCACATCCACGACCACCATTCACGTCGCGGTTTAATCCGCATGGTGAATAGTCGAAGAAAGCTACTTGACTATCTCAAGCGCAAAAACGTTGAGAGATACGCCGATCTTATCAAGCGTCTCGGTCTACGCCGATAAATCTCACTTTTAGTCAATTTTTTATATTACTGGAACGCTGCGCTCGAAACAGGACATGGCGCAGGTTTTGGATTTTTTAGGAAGAGAATATGTTTAATCCAGTAAGCAAGACGTTTCAATTCGGTGAGCAGACAGTCACGCTTGAAACAGGAAAAATCGCACGACAAGCAACAGGTGCAGTCGTCGTTACAATCGGTGATGTGCAAGTGCTCGCCACAGTTGTCGGGCGCAAGCAGGCCAATCCCGGTCAGGACTTTTTCCCCCTCACGGTAAACTATCAGGAAAAGACTTACGCAGTAGGTAAGATTCCCGGTGGTTTCTTTAAGCGGGAAGGACGTCCAACTGAAAAAGAAACACTCACATCCCGTCTCATCGACAGACCTATCAGGCCTCTGTTTCCCAAAGGCTTCATGAATGAAGTACAGGTCATCTGCACAGTGATTTCAGGCGGCAAGGATCAGGACCCCGATATCGCAGCTTTGATTGGCGCTTCAGCAGCGCTGGCAATTTCCGGCATTCCTTTTGCTGAGCCTATCGGCGCCGCTCGAGTGGGCTACGACCACGAAGTTGGCTATATCCTCAATCCAAGCTATGAGCGACTCGAAACCTCGCTATTGGACATGGTAGTGGCAGGTACTCAATCAGCCGTACTCATGGTGGAGTCAGAAGCTAAACAACTAACCGAAGATCAGATGTTAGGTGCGGTTCTGTACGCACACCAGGAGATGCAAGCGGTCATTAATGCCATCAATGAGTTGAAGGCTGAGGCTGGCAAGCCTGCATGGGATTGGGAGCCTCCTGCCGAAAACACTACACTCAAGAGCGCATTGGCTGAGAAGTTTGCGACAGGCGTTACCGAGGCTTACCAAATCTCAGAGAAGATGAAGCGTTATGACGCTATCGATGAGTTGAGGCAGCAGGCAATCGCCGAATTGGCCGATGAAGAGAACGGTCCGGATGAAGGCGAAGTGGCTGAAGCGTTCGGCTCGCTTGAGAAACGTACGGTACGTAACCGTATCATTGAAGGTAATCCACGCATCGACGGTCGCGATACGAAAACTGTACGCCCGATTCACGTAGAAACAGGTGTTCTGCCAAAAGCCCATGGTTCAGCGTTGTTTACTCGTGGTGAAACCCAGGCGCTGGTAGTTACCACGTTGGGTGCGGTGCGCGATGCCCAATTGCTGGAAGGCCTTGATGGCACGAAAAAAGACCCCTTCATGTTGCATTACAACTTTCCACCTTATTCGGTTGGTGAGGCTGGCTTCATGGGTGGGCCCAAGCGCCGCGAAATTGGCCACGGTCGTTTAGCGCGACGCGGTGTCGCTGCGGTCATGCCAAGCGAAGAAGATTTTCCTTATGCCATTCGCGTGGTGTCAGAAATCACGGAATCCAATGGCTCCAGCTCCATGGCCAGTGTCTGCGGAAGCAGCCTCTCCATGATGGATGCTGGCGTGCCAGTTTCGGCGCCAGTAGCTGGCATTGCCATGGGTCTGATTAAGGAAGAAGAGCGCTTCGCTGTACTCACTGACATCCTGGGTGATGAAGATCATCTGGGCGACATGGATTTCAAAGTGGCGGGAACTGCTAACGGTGTTACCGCGCTGCAAATGGACATCAAGATTCAGGGAATTACGGAAGAGATCATGGAAATTGCTCTTGGGCAGGCCCATGACGCCCGTATCCATATTCTTGGTGAGATGAATAAAGTGATCTCTCAGGCACGGGAGACTGTGTCGGAAAATGCACCTGCCATGGCAACGCTGAAGATCGATCCAGATAAGATCCGTGATGTGATTGGTAAAGGTGGAGCTGTGATTCGGGGAATTACCGAAGACACTGGTGCCTCCGTCGATATCGACGACGACGGCAATGTTCGTATATATGGAGAAGACGCCGAGTCTCGCGATGCCGCACTGGATATGGTGAATGCTATTACTGCTGAGGCAGAAGTCGGCAAGTTGTATAACGGTAAGGTGGCGCGAATCGTCGATTTTGGCGCTTTTGTAACTATCTTGCCGGGTAAAGATGGCCTGGTGCACATCTCCCAGATATCCAAAGAGCGCGTTGAAAACGTCAATGAATATCTGGAGGAAGGCCAGGAGGTGCTGGTCAAGTGCCTGGATCTGGATGCTCGGGGCAGGATTAAGTTGAGCATGAAAGAGATCACCGACGAAGAGCGGGCTGCCTTCGCCGAATAGCCCTAAAAAGCGGATAACCCGAAGTTTGTTAACTTTGCTTCGGGTTTTTCGTCATAAAGACTTATTGATTTCAAAATCAGGCTTTAGTCAGTATTTGAAATCAGCAATAATCCGACCTCTTTCGGTGCCCCTCGGGGCGAACTAGACTGACCGACTTAAATACTAATAAATAGGTATTCTGGATAAAGATTCAAACAATGGGGGAATCAGTGAAAATGAGAAAGCACGTTTTCAGTAGACTACAACTGGGAGCAGTACTTGTTGTTCTATCTGCTCTGGTATCTCAAGCGGTAGTTGCCCAAACCTATACACGGGGCCGTCATGTTGAGCCTGCCTTTGAAGGCTGGCGCCCAAATGAAGATGGCACGTTTAACATGATGTTCGGTTACATGAACGAGAACTGGGAAGAATCCCCGGACATCCCCATCGGTGAGAATAACTTCTTCTCCCCAGGGGAAGCGGACCGTGGGCAACCAACCCATTTCCTGCCTCGTCGCAATCGATTTACTTTCGAAGTGACCGTGCCTGCCGATTGGGGTGATCGTGAATTGGTCTGGACCCTGAATGTGAACGGTGAAGAGCGCAAAGCTTATGCGACGCTGCGGCAAGATTATCTGGTAGATAATATGGTAATTGCCTCAGAAACTGGTTCGCTGGGTGCTGGTACCAGTAGTCCGGAATCCCGGGCAAATATCCCTCCTGTAGTATCAGTTATAGGTGATGAGATCAGAACAGTTGCCGTTGGCCGTTCGTTGGAAGTTAATACCGAAGTTACCGACGATGGATTGCCTGAGCCAACTGACCCGGTAGAAGAAGCCCGCCGATTTGCTGAATTTGCTGGTGGTGGTTTGGCTGCGGCCCTGGTCACTCCAGAAGCAGTAATGCAACGTCGTCTTATGAGCCCACCGCAGAAAGTTACTGTGGATAAGGTTAACGGACTTTACTATTCCTGGAACAAATGGCGTGGCCCGGGCAACGTTACTTTCGACCCACCTCAGGTTAAAGTCTGGGAAGATACCCGCACCAGTGCCAACTCGCCCTGGGGAGCATTGTTCCTGCCACCACCAATCCCTGAGGATGGAATCTACGGTGTGGAAATGACTTTCGATACTCCGGGACAATACATTCTCTGGGGTAGGGCCGACGACGGCGGTCTTTATCACGATGCCTGGATTACCGTGAATGTTACTGAATAGCTCAGGCTCCATAAGTGTTCAATAAATGAACACTCGAACAGAAATCAAAAAGGGCGCTAAGGCGCCCTTTTTTGTGTGACAAACTAACCCAGCCAGTACATTCCGAACGAATGTTCTATAAACTTCCCTCGGTGCCCAGACTTCGTCCATCCTAACCATATATTAGTAGTGTTAACCGCTCATTCTAAATTGACAACTTGTCAATGTATGGATGTTCTAAATTGACAACTTGTCAATGAATGCCCCAACCGCCCTATTCATGACGGATTTCAGAATTCGTTATTGTTTTCTGCAATATCTGTAGCAATTGATGGGCAACTATGATGAAGTCGAACGTAGCACCCAGCGTGCTCTGCAAGCGCAAAAACGCAAAACAAAATAAACAAAACAGAGAATAAAAAGAGGTAAAAAGTATGGCCCACGAAGTATTCCGTACTCCCAAGAAATTCCCTGTCAGAACTCTCGCCGCTGCAATCTCTCTCGCTCTGATTCCCGTTGCCCAACAAGCATCGGCTCAGAATGATACGAGTGTGGAAGAGGTGATCGTGACTGGCTCTTTTATCCGTCGCTCTGAAGGTATCGCCGCTGCTTCTCCTGTTGTGCAGTTTTCAGCAGAAGATATCGAAGCTGAGGGCACCATTAATATGGCTCAGGTGGTACAAAACCTGACCTTTAACAACGGTACCGGTGTCATCAACTCAATTCAGGGATCGACCAACCAGATTGCGAGTTTCAATCTTCGCGGACTGGGAACCCGTGCCACCTTGCCGTTGATTGATGGCAAACGAGTCCCAACAGCGAACGTACAGCTGCTATTACCAGCGATGGCGTTGCAGCGCATGGATATCGTAACCGATGGTGCTGCTGCACTTTATGGTACAGACGCGGTGGCTGGCGTGGTCAACATGGTGCCTTATCGCAGCTATGATGGCATCAAGGTGGAAGCCTACGAAGAACAAGACAGCCGTGGCGACTACTGGCGTCGTGAAACATCATTCCTGGCTGGTCGCAGCTTTGGCGATGTGGACCTCGTCGTAGCAGGTTCCTATCAGGTGAATGATGCACTGGCCTGGCACGACCGGCCCGAGTATGTCCTGTCCGGACTTACTCATAACTCTGGATCGAACCCAGGTAATTTTGAGACGCCAGTTCGTGATGAAAATGGCGATCTGACCGGTACCTTCCGCAATCGACCGGATCCAAGCTGCGGCCTCAACGAATCCCCAGACCAGAATGCGCAGTTTAATTCTCCCTGGGGAACCAATGCGCTGGGTCGTTGCTGGTTGAGCTTTGGCGACACTCGTGACTTCATGGAAGAGTTGGATTCAACCAACTTGTACGGAAGTATGACCTGGGATGCCAACGAGGACATTACCTTCAATGCTCAGGTTCTTTACAACCGCCAGGTAGTGCGGGGCCGTCAAAACCCAGGTAACCCGGGTGCTCGAATTGATGATCTGCCAACAGTGCGTGGTGAACTGCCCGGTAATACTTTCCGTGCAGCCACCTCTGGTGGTGATTTGCTGTTCGCTGAACCACTGCGCGACGGCAACGGGGATATTATCAATGACGCTTACGGCAATGCGCAGTGGATGCGTGATGCCAATGGTGAATCGGTATTGGCGCAGAATCGCTTTGCTGACATAAACACCGATCCACTGGGTGGGGTGCCATTTTATGAAGATGTGCGCATCGGTTCCTGGCTACCTTTCGGTAAACCACAGGCCAATACCCAACCTCTTTCTTTCCAGGAAAATGATGGCCTGAACATGGAGTTGGATGACAAGCGTACTGCGCGATTCTCATTCGGCGCTGACTTTAATGTGCCCTGGCTTGAAGGCTGGCGCGGTAAGGCAGAATACATGTTCGGCTATACAGAGCAGAATGACATTGCCAACCAGGACTTCAGCTTTAGTGCTGTTGAACAGGGATTGAACTGCGACCAGATCAATGATCCGGAAGCCTGTTTCAACCCTTTCGGTGCTCAGGATGCCCGCTATCGAAACTCGCAACAAGTTGCCGATGCGGTATTTACCCAGTTCACCGAGGGCAACCGCGACGAGTTGCAGACTCTCGACATCTACATCAATGGCGACTTGCCACTCGGATTTGAATTACC
>JAKSCP010000158.1 GCA_022360535.1 Pseudomonadales bacterium
AAATGGACTGCCGATCAAGTGGCCAGTTTCCGTGCCGGTAACGAGCCAACGGCAGAGCCACAGCAGACAGTGGCCTACGGCGATCTGGAAGCGGCCTTCGCCGAATCCGAATACGTTTATGAAGGCACCTTTACTACAGCCGGCTATCCCCACCACTCCATGGAGCCACGCAGCGCCATGGCCTATTGGGAAGATGGCAAGTTGTATCTGCACGGTACTTCGCAAAGCTTGACGGCGTTTGCCGACGGTATCGCCGGCATCATCGGTGTACCGAAAGAAGACCTGGTCTTCATTAACGCAGCAACCGGTGGTGGTTTCGGTCAGCGTGCTCGTGCTAACTCGGTACCGAGTGTGGCCATCCCCGCCAAGCTTTCACAGAAGATTAATCGTCCAGTGATGATGCGTATAACTCGCGAAGAAGAGTTCACCATCGGTGGTGCCCGCCAGGGTTTCCAGGGCTGGATCAAGGTTGGCTTCAAGCCCGATGGCGTGATGGCAGGTTGTGACCTCTACATCGTTTCCGATAACGGTGGTAAAGGTGGCGGCGCCGACGCTTACTCAGCGGCCGACTGTATCTCTGTGTTGTATCAAGCCGATGCAGTTCGCTTCCGCGGTACCTCAATCGGTTCCAACACAGGTCACCGTGGCGCACAGCGTGGCCCCGGTCAGAACCAGATTGCGCCAATCATTTCGCCAATCATGGATGCGGCAGCCGATGAGTTAGGCATCTCGCGTCTGGATATTCGCAAAGTGAATTCCGCCATGACCGGTGATGTGGGTGGACCTCAGCGTACACCTTTCACCAGTGCTTATATGCCAGAAGCCCTTGATCAGGCGGCTGAAGCATTTGACTGGGAAGGCCGTCAGTCACGTCGTCGCCAACGCGATGGCAGCAAAGTGGTTGGACTCGGCATTGGCCAGGGTTACCACAACGCAGGTCGTTCCGGCATGGACGGCATCGTGATGATGGGCGCCGATGGTCGACTGAAGATTCACAACGGTGTTGGTAACCTGGGTACTTATTCTTACGCGTCCACCTCACGTGCCGCGGCAGAAGCCTTGAAGATGCCTTGGGAGAGCTGCGACATCATTACCGGTCGCACCGACCTGCATCTGCCTATCACCTCACCACAGGACGGCAGTAACTCTATCTTCACCAACACGCGAACCATGTGGGGCGCGGCGCAAGACATGTTGGCGAAGATGAAAGAGATTGCAGCCAACGACCTGGGCGGTTCAGCGGACGAGTACGACGTGTCTAACGAGCGTGTACATCGCATCGATGATGAATCAACTGGCTACACCTACGCAGAAGTTGCACAACGTGCGATGGAGCTGGGTGGCAAATACACCGGTGAAGCAGAACTTCCGGAAGAACTGGCTGAATGGACACAGATTTCAGTGTCGCGTTTGGCGGGCACTGGTTTCATGGGTGTTTTCCACGATCCACGCCACGAAGGTAACCCACCTGGTTTCACAGTGACTTGCTGTGAGATTGAGCTGGATACTGAAACTGGCAAATACGAAATTCTCGACATGGTCAGCATCGGCGAGTCCGGCACCATTGTTCATCCACAGGGCATGAAGAACCAGCTGGTGGGTGGTGCAGTTTGGGGTATTGGACTGTCCGGTTATGAACGTCATTTGTACGACCCACAAAACGGCATTCCAGCTTCAACTGGCTACTGGCAGAGCAAGGTTCCGACCTACCTCGATACACCAGTGAAGATTGAAACTGGTTGGGTGGATCTACCCGATCCTGAAAACCCAGTGGGTGCACGTGGTATTGGTGAGCCTTCCATGGGTTCGGTGTCTGCAGCACTCACTGCTGCGATTTCCGACGCACTGGACGGACACATCTTCGGAGCTGCTCCGATTACCGCAGACATGATCATTAACCATCTGGCGGGGACTGATGAAAACGCAGTGCCTCTTGCTCAGAATAATTTCAGAGGTAGAGGTTGATATGGTAGCCACATCTCATGACGTAATGCCCGATATTGAGCTTTATCAGCCTACTGATGAAGACAACGCCCTGGCATTGGCGAGCGACCTGGGCAGCGATGGCTGGTTGCTGGCTGGCGGCCAGGATACTTTCGGTTGGTTGAAGGATCGTAACAAGACGCCTTCATCCATGATCGAACTCACTCAGATCGATGCCTGGAAAGGTATTCGTGAAACGGCTGATGGTGTTGAAATCGGTGCGGTGACGACTCTTACCGAGATCGCCAAGAACCCGCTGATTATGGAACGCTACGGTTTGCTGGCAAAAGCAGCAGGCGTGGTAGCCAGCCCACAGATTCGCAACGTGGGTACTCTCGGCGGCAACCTGAATCAGGATGCCCGCTGCTGGTACTACCGTCGCGGACTGGACTGCTACCGGGCAGGCGGCAACATCTGCTACGCCGACTCACCGGAAGGTTTGAATCGTGAGCACGCTATCTTTGGCGCCAGCCGCTGTGTTGCGGTAAGCCCATCGGATACGGCTCCGGCTCTGGTTGCACTGGATGCCACCATGGTGATTTCTTCTGCCAGCGGACAGCGTACTGTTTCTGCTCAGGACTACTTCATTGGTCCAGCTCGAGATATTACTCACATGACTGCTCTTAACGATGGTGAGATTCTTACTGCGGTGAGACTGCCAGCGTCCTGGGCCAATGCCGAGTTCTACTTCGAGAAAGTAGCCGATCGTAACGTGTGGGACTTCGCACTCGTTAACGTCGCTGCTGCCATGAAGGTGTCAGGTGGCACAATTGAAGACGCACGCATCGCGTGTGGCGCAGTTGAATGTACACCACGTCGATTGGAAGCTGTCGAAAATGCCGTGCGCGGCCAGCAGCGAACAGAAGACGTCGCAACACGCGCAGGTGAAATGGCAGTCGAAGGTGCAGTGCCTTTGAACTACAACCATTTCAAAGTGCCATTGATGGCCAACCTGGTTAAGCGAGCTATCCAGGGATAGTTTAAGAGCCGCTGGATCTGCTTCGGCAGATCCAGCAGGCTAATAACAATAAACAACAGTAGCAGGATTAAGTTGAGAGGGTAGTAGAGTGGGAGAAATCGTCCGCTATAAACGCGATGTTTGGGGTGAGGAAGTAATCCTCGGTGTGTCCTGGGACTTACTTTGGGTAGTCGCGGTAGCAATACTGGTTCTGCTGGCAGCCCATGCCATCGTCATGGCCGCTCTGGCCAAGAAAAATCTGGATCGACCAACTGCCGAAGGGCGCCGTGTGGTCCGCCATGAAGGTATCGATCGGGCTTTCCATTGGTTAATGGCAGCAAGCGTGTTGGTGCTTATCTTCACCGGTACCGCACCAATTCTTGGTTTGCGCATCGCCTGGTTAAACATTCACTGGATCTCCGGATTGATCCTGACCTTTTTGGTGGTCGCGCATATCGTGCGTTCACTGTTCTGGCAGGACTTCAAATCCATGTTGCTGACGCCGAAAGATTTTTCCGAGCCTTTCGACTCCAGCCGCAAGCCTGGCAAATACTACTTTGAACAGAAGGGTATGCACTGGGCGGTGACCGTGGTTGTTCTGGCTGTGATCATCACCGGCGTGTTGATGTTCATGCAGATCGATACCCCATTCTGGGATCGCACCAACAGCATGCCGGAAGATCAGTTGGGTCTGGTGTTCTTGCTGCACGGTCTGTCCACATTGGCGCTGGTCGCTCTGGCGGCAACGCACATTTATTTCGCACTGCGCCCAGAAAAGATCTTCTACACCCGCTCCATGATTTCCGGCTGGATGTCAGAAGACGAGCTGGCCGCCAATCACGACCCAGCGAAGTGGACACCCAAAGAAGCTGACTAAGCCAGCTTCAACCGAATAACAAAAAGGTGTCAGGCTCCGGCCTGACACCTTTTTTAAACCATAAATTTAGACCCAATTTGGAGCAACTTAGAAGACACCCATCTAAATTTTTCCGCTAAGCCGTTAAAATTTAAAGAAAAATTGGGAGAGTTCTAAATCTTATACGCAGGACCGCCCAGCCAAAGTTAAATGGGTGTACTCTAAGTTCTCTAAGTTGAACGTATTCTGGAAGGAGAAAAACGCTCATGGATCTCGCCAAGAGCATTGAAACAATCGAAGCCGGTTATGAATTTTTGCTGGCTTACGCAGCGCAGGGGCGGCCGGCGGCTGCTGAAACGGGGCCTGGTCCTCATGCACGGCCTACCATTGAGGGTATGGCTGAGGCTATGCAGCATATTGCGATGTCACTATCGGCCAGCGAAGACGCTTTTGAGTTGGTTATTGTAGAAGACTGCCTTAAAGCGGGTGCGGCACTGAAGTTCTTATTGGCACAAGAAGCCATTGGCTCGGAGATAGTCGATAACCTTAATGCGTCTATTCATATGCGTGCGGTGCTGACTGATCTCTTCCTTTATAGTGAAGCGATAGACCCTTTGGACACAGGTGAGCAGGAACAGTCACTGTCCTACGATGCCACCAAGGGATCAGAATAGATTTTCTGGTTTCCAATAACAGTCTGAGTTATCCAGGAAGGGAGAGTAAAACTCCCTTCTTTTTTGCCTTGTGAAAAATCATGATTACTTATCCGGATCGCCTTAAGCTCGCCAACCTGCCAACGCCGCTCGAACCCCTCGAGCGTTTCCCTCTCAAAAATTCTACTGCCCGCATCTGGATCAAACACGATGAAGCCACTGGCACTGAATTCTCCGGAAACAAAGTCAGGAAGCTGGAGTTCAGTTTCGCGGAAGCAAAGGCACAGGGCTGCAATACAGTGATCACCTGTGGTGGCATTCAATCCAATCATTGCAGAGCGACCGCGGTCCTGGGTGCCAGATTAGGATTGAAAGTGCATCTGATACTGCGGGGAGAGAAACCCGAAATGGCTGAAGGTAATCTGCTAATGGATTATCTGGCGGGCGCAACAATCACTTACCTGCCCCAACGAGAATGGCGAACACATCCCGAACTCGCTCAACGACTCCAACAGGACTACGCCGCCAAGGGGGACAAAGCCTTGTTCATCCCGATAGGCGCCAGCGATGAGATTGGGCTATGGGGTTATGTAGCAGCTTGCGAGGAACTGAAACAGGACTTTGAGCGTCTCGATCTGCAACCTGACTATATCGTTTGCGCAACTGGATCCGGTGGCACACAAGGAGGCCTCACTGTTGGTGCAAATTTGTTCGATCTGCCGGGTGAATTTGTTGCGTTTAATGTGAGCGACGATGCTGCTTACTTCGATGCCAAAATTCGCGAAGATGTGACACTCTGGCAACAGCGTTAC
>JAKSCP010000108.1 GCA_022360535.1 Pseudomonadales bacterium
ACAAAAACTAATGGTCAATCGTCAGGTTTACCAGAATCTGTTGCAGTCGGTCTTCATCCCCCGCGACTAAAGGCAGGTCAGGATCGACTTCAGAGCGTAAGTCGATTTTCTTCTCCCCCACCAGAGGTTTGCAGATCGCTATCACCAATGTCACCAGGCTATTCAGGTCGACTGGCCGAAACTTCACATAGGTCGCTTCTTCACGGGCGGCGGAAAAATCCAGTAAGTCATTGACCAGTTTAGTCAAACGATCACCACTGGCGCTGATCAGCTCCAGGTTACGTGTAATGAGTTCGCTGTTCTGACTCTTTTTCTCGAATTCGGCCAGTGCGGTTTCAGCCAGTCCGTTAATGCCGTACAAAGGTGTGCGTAGTTCATGGGAAACGTTAGCAAGCAGATCGTCTTTGATCTGTTCCGAGCGCACGAGATTGTTGATGGCCAATAGCTGGGCATCTTCCTTTTCCTGTTTAATCTGGTTGTAGCGAAAGGACAGGCTGAGGGACAGTAATAGCGCCTGGGCAATTAAGCCAACATTGTAAGCGTTGACGGTGAACTGGTTGTTTGGAAAGGCAGGCCAAAGCTGCAGAAGCATCAATACAATCGTGCCGATCAGAAATACACCAATAGCACCCATATGAACCACGGCAGTGACGTTACCGCGGCGAATGGCATCCACATTAGTGAAAAACGCCAGGGGAATAGCCAGTACTATCAATAAGATAAATAAATACTGGAATACCTTTTCGTTGGGCACCAGCGTCAATAGGATCACTACACCAAACGCGGCAATGAACAACTTAACTACATTGTCCAGTTTAATATTGTGTTCCCAGATTCTGAGTAGAGAACGCTGAAATAGAAGCGCCGTAATAACCAGTATGGGATAAACCACCCTTTCAGCCAGGTCCACATACCACTCGCTACGGTAAAAATTGTCCAACAGATAACGAGAATGTTTTGAGTCAAGGAAGATGAAGAATGTCTGGGTTGCAATGGCCAGCACATAGTAGATGTAGCTTGACTCTCGAATAGAGAAGAACAGGAATAGGTTGTAAAACACCATGGCCAACAGAATTCCATACTGCAGCCCCAGCATGGTATCCGATTGCACGCTTTGCTGTTGAAATGCAATCTCATCCCACAGTGTGATTGGTAAGCGTAACGGGCGCGAACTGGTAACTCGAAGATAAAACTCATCACCGAAAGACTCGTCTAATACCAGAGCAAAACCGCGGTTTAGGGTTTTTATCTCTCGTTCGCTCTGCAAGCTGCCAAGACTATATTGGTCACTTACCTGGCCTTGATCATCGATGACAAAGAGTTCGATACCACCGCGCATAATGCCGCCAACAAGTTTTGGAGGACCGAATTCGATAATTTTCTGGGTGTCCGGTGCCATCTCCGACCAGTCGAGTCCGAATCGAACCCAGTAGGCAGAGCTGGTCATGCCAAAATGCAGGAGGTCTCGATCGTAGGGGATGAAATTCACGTTGAAGCTTGGTGCCAATACTTCTTCAATAGTGAGAGCTTCAGAACTGTCTTCGTAGTATTCCACGGAGGTAGTGATGGCGACTGATTCGGCACTTGATGACACCACGACGGGTTGAGCCTGCGCAGAGAATCCACAAGCCATCATCAGGCCCAGCGAAATCAGGTGCGCCAGCTTACAAGCTATAGCCATTCGGCCGAAGCGACGTGCAATGGGGAGTGTTATAGGGATTGTCACGTTGGAGTTGGATGTCAGTGAAGGCTGTCCGTTTGGTCCTACAGCGCTCACTTGAATTCTCTCTGTGGCTAATTCGCAGATTCTATCCACTAGGCGCAGCAAGAACAATAAAGAGAGAAACAGATTGCTCAAGGAATTCAGGCAGATAGCTGACAGCTAGGGTAGAATTATCGGCGCAATCTACTTTCCCTATTGAAAGTCAATTAAGATGCCAATTACAGGTTTAAAGATCTGAGTTATGGGATATCGCTGCTTCAACAAACTTCTGCTCGTTTTTGGTCTGTCAGCACTGACGGTATATGCCGCCGGGCAGGAGCGTAGCCACTATCAGTATTGGCTCGATCTTGCGGCCGCCGACCAGATCTATGCCGATCGCGCAATTGATGTCGGCAGAAAGCAAGCATTCCTGGAATTTCTGGGAGAAGGCTCAGTCATCTTTCGCGACGGACCTTTGGATGCGCTGGCCTTTTATTCTTCACCTAATTATTCACCTAATGATCTAACCTGGGAGGCCCACTATATCGATGTCTCTCGGGCAGGAGACCTGGGTCTTTCCGCTGGGCCGATGACGATTGTGAGCCCCGATGCGGATGAGGGCAGCGACTTCTTCGGTCACCTGATCTCGATATGGAAAAAGCAGGACGGGGAATGGAAGCTGGCTGCTGATATGGCCGTACTCATTCCCGGATTTTTGAGCCTGGGTGTCGAACCGGCTTTCGCTGACACACAGCCTATCTTCGAAGAGACCGCTCATCCTGTTATGGCCCAGGTGGAAACCAATACTATGCAGCGGCTCGTCGAAGCAGATAACACCTTTGGACGTTCCATCAATATTCGCGGCGGTGAGCGGGCTCTGCTGCGCTACGGCATGGAGAACATTCGTGTCTATTTGCCTGGTATGGGCCCTGCGGTAGGCGCCGACGTGGCCAGTTCCGTCTATGGCGCGTTCCTCGATAGCGAACTGGAGACCATTACTCCGGTCAACGTAAACCATATGGGTGGTTATCTCAGTGAGTCGAAGGAAATGGGATTCACTTATGGTGTGATGTCCACCAATCCTGAGGAAGTACAACAAGGCTTTCGGGGCAATTACTTGCGACTATGGCGTTTGTCCAGCAGCAACGAATGGCGCATCGCAGTGGAAGTGCTGGATCCTATAGGCAATTGACGGACAATTGATAAGTAATAGCTTGAATTGACGGTTGACTAGCAGCAAGCCCACTCAATTATCTATTCTGATTTGCCGTTCACCATAAATCAGCGTCGAGCCGGCCCGATTGACAAGTTCGATCGCCAAATTGTGCTCGCCGTTTTCGAAATCCGTAGTATCCAGTGACAAGCCAAAACCCAAATCAGGTACATTAGGATCGGTAGCAACCCGCCTGGCTTCAACCACATCGACACGGCTGATTCCGTAGTCAGCAGTCGCGATTCGCTCACCATCCAGTAGGACATGCACCTGCTGGATTCCTATGTCTTCACTATATGCCCATCCCGACAGATTCGCTTCGCCAGTCAAGGTAGTATCGGCGATGGGTGAATCGATCCAGGCCTGCATCGGATAGGGGCAGGGAAATGCAGCAGTGGCAGAGCCAGGTTCGATTCGGTCTACTGCATAGTATGAAAACGCTTTGTCCCCATTGAACAGTGACAACTCCGAGAGAGGAGATACTGCTGTTGAATTGGCACAGAGACTGGCCATCAGCGAGGTTTTCTCGTCAACAGTTAAAGTGCTGTCCTCATTAATATAAAGTGCCGGGTATCCCATATAGGCTGCAAGGCCACTTTCGTCTTTACTCCAGAGGCGAAGCTGAGTAATCCGGCCATCACGCACTGCCTTATCTCTATCCACGCTAACGGCATTATTGGTTATACCTGCGAACTCTACCTGGGCCGCAGTGTAGTAATTGTCTGTGATAACGAGTGGATTGCGGTCGGAAAAATTATTTTCGGCAATCAATGTTGTGAAGGTGGCAAACTCCTCCCAGCCTGCCATTTTGTCGGAAAGCACCCCGGTTCCAACCAGAGGCTGTAACTGTGTTTGAAAGGCCTGCGATCCGATTCCGACAAAGGCAACCAGGGTTCCAGTGAAACCGATTGCAGGAATCGC
>JAKSCP010000496.1 GCA_022360535.1 Pseudomonadales bacterium
ATCGATGCCTTACCCGCTGGTCTGGTAGTGCTGGATCCAGATTTCAAAGTATTGCAAGAGAACGCGCAGGCTGTGGAGTTGCTGGGCAAAAGTGTTGTTGGCAGTGACTGGCGTGCAGTGATCTCCGCGCCAGATTTTGCTGAACCACTACTTAGTGGAGAGTTTAACTACGTTGACGGTAAACGACTGTCTATCAGTCACAACCAATACGGCACGGGCCGAGAAACGATCCTGCTGTTAACCGACATCACCGAAAGCCATCGACTACGTCGCCTCATTAACCGCGAAGAACGCTTGTCTGCGCTTGGCGAGATGGCAGCGCGACTGGCTCACCAGATTCGTACGCCGCTCACTACCGCCATTCTTTACCTGTCTCATCTTAGTGGCGGCCGGCAACTGGAGATTCGCGAGAACGACACGATTCAGAAAATTCTGGATCGCATGCGGCAAATAGAGAGACAGGTTGAAGGAATGCTCTCCTATATTAGAGGTGATGCTGTGGCTGCTGAAGCCTTCTGCCTTACCCAGCTGCTGCAGGAAGTCAAAGACGCCACCATGGCGCAGATCGAACAACGGGAAGGATCAATAGCCCTGAATATCAAAACCGGTCTCACCCAGTACGGTGGAGACCGCGAAGCCATCCTCAATGCTGTATCCAATCTGGTAGAGAACTCACTACAGGCGAAACCAAATCAGCCATTAATCATTGTCAGTCTCGACCGCACTGATGACGAGTTCCTGATCACAGTCAGAGATAACGGACCCGGAATTATCGATGCCAATGCTGACAAGCTCTTCGATCCGTTTTTCTCCACCAAAGTAGATGGAAACGGCCTGGGACTGGCTGTAGTGATGTCAGCAGTGAAGGCGCATGGTGGTGATGTATGTGCCAGCAATGACCCCGAAGGTGGCGCAGTATTCGAACTTCGCCTGCCATTTAAAAACCAGGCCAATGACATACCAATGCTAGAGCAGGAATAGATCATGAACCAAAGGAAACCAGTTCTCATAGTTGAAGATGATGCAGATCTTCGTCAGGCATTAGGCGAAACCCTGGAGCTTGGCCGCATTGACTGCGTGCAAACACCAGACGCCGAATCCGCGATTGCGGCCTTGGCCGAGACTGATTTCGGTCTCATTATTAGTGACGTCCAAATGCCCGGTATCGACGGCTATGAGTTTTTAGAATATGTAAAGAGCAACTACACAGAGACCCCTATCGTCCTGATGACTGCGTTCGGTGACGTTCCCAAAGCAGTCGCTGCCATCAAGGCGGGCGCCGCTGATTACATCACCAAGCCGTTTCAGGCAGAAGTGCTAATCGAAACCATCGAAAGATTCCTGCCACAGAGTTTTCAAAATCACGGCATGATCATCGAGGACAGGAAAAGCAAAGAACTGGCTCGTCTGGCTTCTCGCGTTGCGCAAAGCGACGTCACTGTGATGATCAGCGGTGAATCAGGTTCGGGCAAGGAAGTCTATGCACGCTATATCCACGAATGCTCAAACCGAAAGTCCAAACCATTCTGCGCGATTAACTGTGCGGCTATTCCCGAGTCCATGTTGGAATCGATTCTCTTTGGCTTCGAGAAAGGCGCGTTCACTGGTGCCTATACCTCTCGCGCTGGCAAATTCGAACAGGCCAACCAAAGCACCTTGCTGCTGGATGAAATCTCTGAAATCGAGCTAGGTCTGCAAGCAAAACTATTACGGGTCATTCAGGAAAAAGAAGTCGAGCGCCTGGGCTCGAACAAAACCATCCCCCTGGATGTCAGGATCATTGCGACAACCAACCGGGACCTCAAGGAAGAAGTCCTGGCTGGTCGTTTTAGAGAAGATCTGTTTTTTCGCCTGAATGTGTTCCCGCTCTCCCTACCGCCACTGCGTGAGAGACCAGATGACATCATTCCACTAGCCTATCGGCTGATCGAAGCACAATTCCCGGGACAGGGGATCGAGCTATCAGATTCTGCCAAAGACAGGCTCCTCAACCACAGTTGGCGCGGCAATGTGCGAGAACTGGAAAACGTTGTTCAACGCGCTCTGATCATGAAGTCTGGATTCTTTGTGCGCCCGGAAGACATTGTGTTCGAAGAATTCACTCCCGAGTCTACCGGTGTACAAACAGCAGAAGCAGACAATTTGCATCTGCTGGAAACTGATCTGAAAACCCGCGAACAGGAACTCATCATGGACGCCATCAAAAACAACGGCAGTCGCAAGGAAGCGGCGGAAAAGTTGGGAATTAGCCCCCGAACCCTGCGTTACAAGCTTGCACAATTCCGCGAACAAGGGGTAGCGGTTCCTCCTGTATCAAGCATTGTGAGCGCATCATAACAGCACCAGTGGAGAATAGAGATGACTGCTACCAACATCGATCAAGTCCTCAATCAAATGCGCATCCTCTCGCAAAGCCATCAATTGCAGGGAGTACAGGAAACCAATGGCCCTCAGTTTGCCAATGTCTTGAAAGAATCACTCAATCAGGTGAGCGAACTGCAACAGGAAGCCAGCGCGATGAAAACGGCTTTCGAAACCGGTGACCCAGACGTGGACATCACCGAAGTCATGATTGCCGTGGAGAAAGCCTCGCTGTCATTCGAAGCAATTACCGAAGTGCGCAACAAACTCCTGACTGCTTATCAGGAAGTCATGAACATGCAGGTCTAACCCTACGCCAAGAATCTAACGAACGAGCATTACCACAATGGCAAGCATTGCGAACAACTCCACCGAATTATTGGGTCAATTGAGAAATTTGAGCCACCTGCCATTAACCAGGCAGATTGCCTTTATGCTATTGCTTTCGGCCAGCATAGCGTTGGGCGCATCTATTGTGATGTGGTCCACCGGAGCTTCCTATACTCCACTCTATGCAGACTTGCAGACGGAAGAATCTGCCGAGATCGTCGCCGCCCTGGATCAACTCAATGTGCCTTACCGCATTGAAGCGGTTAGTGGGCTTATCTCAGTGCCTTCAGATCAACTACAGCAGGTACGCCTGCAGCTTGCCAACCAGGGGCTCCCCGAAAACAATTCGCAAGGTTTCGGCATTCTGAATCAGGAGCAAGATCTGGGAATCAGCAACTTCATCGAACAGGCACGCTTCAATCGTGCATTGGAACAGGAACTGGCGGCAACCATTCGCAGCCTGCAGGGAGTGAGGAATTCCCGGGTTCATCTCAGCATTCCGAAACAAACTTCCTTTATAAGATCCTCAGCGAAACCCAGCGCCTCGGTGATGGTAGACCTGATAACTCCTAACTCGTTAGGAGACACTCAAATCAGCGGCATCGTGCACCTGGTAAGTTCCAGCGTTGCCGGTCTCGAGTCAGATAGCGTGTCCGTGGTGGACCAGCAAGGCAACCTGCTTTCACAAAATTCCGACACGGAGTTTTCAGGCAGCTCCGAACACATTCGACTGACCAGACAGTTGGAACAGGAGTACCGTGATCGCATCGTCACCATTCTCAGCCCGGTGGTTGGATTGGAGAATGTACGCGCACAAGTAGCTGCCGATCTGGATTTCACCATTATGGAAACCACAGAGGAGTCCTACGATCCCAACAGCGTGGTAGTGAGATCCGAACAAACCCAGCAGGAACAGTCGGGTGCGAATACCACGGCAGTTGATCCCGGCAGCTTGCAAGCTACGCCTCCTTTGAATCAGCCGGCACCTGCTGAAGACCAGGCAACCGCCGCCAATAGCAGCCAGTCCAGAGTGAATTCTATTCGTAATTACGAGATTGACCGCAGTGTCAGCCAGATCAGAACCGCACCGGGGGATATTCGCAAACTATCAGTCGCCGTCCTGATCGATCTGAACGGTCAGGAAGAGCCTGAAGCTGCTGCAGCGGAAGATGGTGATGAGACCGCCGCTGCGCCAGCACCCTTTGTTCCCGATCAGGCCAAACTCGATCGACTCACACAGTTGGTTCGGGATGCCATTGGTTATGACGAATTGCGCGGTGACAGTGTCAGCGTGATACATGAAGACTTCGTGACGCCACCACCAATGGAAGAGCTAGCTGCGCCACCGATTTGGCAAGCAGCCTGGGTAGGCACCGCCGCTCGTTATACCGGCGCATCAGTAGTCGTTCTGCTACTCATCTTTTCAGTGCTGAAACCGGCCATGCAAGCTACCGTTGCAATTACACCTAAAGAAGTCCGCGCCCTTCGTGAACACTCTGATGAAGGCGGCAATCCCCAGGTGACTTTAAGTGGTGCCGGCGATGCTGCCGCTTTGCCCGCTGCTGCGCCGCCGCAGTCAAACTTCGATCAGAATCTAACCCTGGCAAAAACCCTGGTGCAGAATGAGCCAGCTCGCGCAGCACGCATGATTCAAAACTGGTTAATTAATGAGTAATCAAGCGCCAGAACTGGAAGAGCAGGAGAGAGAGCAGGAAATTGCGCGTTGGCGTACACCTCACCTCACTCAGGAACAGGAGCGGGAGGAAGAAGAAAACCGCACCATGCTTTCGGCCTACAGCGAGGGTCACAGGAAGGGGTATGACGATGGCATGAAACAGGCCGAGCGGGAAGTCGCTGATCGAATTGCGCTATTGGAAAAATGCCTGGATGCCCTGACTCAACCTTTTAGCATGCTCAATCTTGAGCTAACCAATTATGTTGGGAGACTCGCTGGAAAGATCGCCCATTGCATAGTGCGCAAAGAACTGGATACGAATCCGAAAATCATCATGCGATTGGTTAAAGATGCAGTTGATGTACTGGATCGAAAATCACAAGCCATCGAAATCTATGTGAACCCGGCCAACACCAGCCTACTCAACGATCTGATCAATCCCGATGGAATCGAGAAAAACTGGATTGTGATTCCAGATTCCACTCTGGGTATTGCCGACTGCCAGGTGCGCTGCGGCGACTCATTGGTGGATGCCAACCTGGAAACTCGAATTGATCTCATCCTCAACACTGTCAGTAGCGAATTGGATTTGGGCTAGAACAATGAATGCTGGGGAACGATTGGCATTTCTTCAGAGCCGGCTTGATCCTATCGAAGCCAGACTGAACGCTGTGCTGGACAGTGTGCGCAAACCCGAACTGGTAGTGCAAGGTCAACTAACTCAAATGACCGGCCTGACACTGGTCGCTTCAGGTTGTCGGGCTCCAATTGGCAGCCGCTGCAGTGTCAAAGTTGCCTCTGGCAAGAACATTGAAGCAGAGGTAGTTGGATTTACCGACGGTAATCTTTATCTGATGCCCATTGGTCGCGTGCAGGGATTAAAGCCAGGCGACGCAGTTGTTCCTTTACCCAGTTCCCCGGAAGTAGGCGTGGGCTATGAACTCCTTGGTCGAACTATCGACGGCAGTGGTGCTCCGATAGATGAAAAAGGCGACCTTAAAACCAAGCATCGCGTTAACCTGCTGGGCCCACCGATTAATCCCTACTCCCGAAACCTGATTGATAAACCCCTGGATGTTGGCGTGCGTGCAATCAACGCATTGTTAACTCTGGGTAGAGGCCAAAGGGTTGGCCTGTTTGCAGGAACTGGTGTGGGCAAGAGCACCCTGCTCGGCCAAATGACGAAAAATACTGAAGCCGATGTAGTGGTGGTTGCTCTTATTGGTGAACGGGGTCGTGAAGTCCGGGAATTCATTGAAAAAATCTTTGAAGCCAATAGCCATGCTAAATCGGTTGTCGTTGCCACCCCTGCCGACGATCCTCCACTGATGCGCCTGCATGGTGCCTGGCGCGCGACTGCTATCGCTGAGTACTTTCGTGATCAGGGCAAGAATGTGCTGCTACTTATGGACTCACTCACCCGCTTTGCGCAAGCACAACGGGAACTCGCGTTGGCCATCGGGGAACCGCCGGTTACCAAAGGCTATCCACCATCGGTGTTTTACAAAATCCCGCAACTAGTCGAACGGGCAGGAAATGGCAGCGGACCAGGCGCTGGTACCATCACTGCCATCTATACAGTGTTGGTAGAAGGCGACGATCACAACGACCCAATCGCCGATTCAACACGAGGCATACTGGATGGGCATATTACCCTATCCCGGGATTTAGCCGACTCCGGTATCTATCCAGCTATCAGCGTGGGCAGTTCCGTTAGTCGAGTCATGCAGCAGATTATAGGCAAGCTGCATGCAGATGCCGCCAGAAAGTTCAAGAAACTGTTCACTGTTTATGATCAAAACCGTGATCTGATCAACATCGGTGCCTATCAGCCAGGCAGCGATGCGCTACTGGATGAAGCCGTCCAGAAGTACGTGCGACTGCAACAGTTTATTCAACAGGACAGTTCAGAAAAATGCACAGTAGACCAGAGCATCTCTGAGCTGCTGGACATATTCGACCACTAGAGGATGACATCAACTACAAACGGTCATAAAGAAAAGCTATGAGAAATATTCAACAGTTCGACAAATTATCACTGGTAAACGAGACCCGCGAAAGAGACGCAGGCAAAAAAATGACCACCGACAACCTGCATCTGGAAGAGATGCAACAACAGCTCAACAAACTGATTGCGTATCGTGATGAATACAAAGAGAAACTTCAGCAGCAGTTGAACCAAATCGAGTCGGCCGAAGCTATTAGGGACTATCACAATTTTATACGTGTCCTGGACCAGGCAATCGGCGAGCAACAAACCGTCGTTGCGCAGAGTTCACAGCAAGCAGAATCTTCAAAAGATCATTGGATTCAATCGAAGAATGAAGTCAAAAAGATAGAGAAGATCAAAGAAAAAGCTTTACAGGAAAACCGAACGAAGACCCGGCAGTTCGAACAGAAACAGAGCGACGAAATGAGTCTTAGCCGCCATGGCAAGCAAGGTATATTTTAGCCATCGATGGCCCAGGAATTGCATTTACAACTACTAGTATGAAACCAGGTGGGCAGATCGCCTGCAATAAGAATTTGAACCGATACGATGTTGTCTCTACCCCAACAGTTACTTGATACTGGCATTGACCTGAACAATGTTTCAGCCCGGCTCAGTCCTGATGCGTCTGCTGCCACCACTCAAGAGGCTGAGCTCAATAGCTTCGCCCAGGAGCTCTCCAGGCTATTGCAAGAAGACCCTAAAGGGCCGCAAACTGCTGTTTTAAAAGAGTTTATTGGTAGTACTCAAGAGGCCGTGGAGGCTGTTTCGCAGCCCCTTCCCAGCCTCGAACTGCACACAAGTAATAAGGGTCATGAACCAACAGCACCCAATGTATCCACTTTGCTGCAACCTGATCCGAGGCCACTGGATAGCTTTCCCCCTTTAGCGAATCCCACTAGTAACACGCTGAAACCGGACGCTGCGGTAACTACCGGTAATGTGGCTCCGGAAAGCGGCAAAGACTTGCCGCCGCTGGCTGCGCAGAAATTGCAGTTCCCACAGATTACTTTGAACCGAGCGCCAGGTAGTGAAGAGAATGAAGGGTTTGTAATGAAGCAGCCCGTAGTGGAAACAGGGATGGCAGCGCTTGCACATCCTGACCAGGCAAAATTTCGAAGCGTGCTGGCACAGCCTCACTTAACAAAAGTCGCTGAATTCAGCCAGCAAGAAACTGGCACTCGTTTTCAGGCGGAAGAATTGGCCGACTTCATTGAACTATCGAATTTGTCAGGGAATAAATCCGTTAATGAGCGTGGCATGAGTACTCTCGATAACCAAGTACAGGCCAAGCTTCAGTTTTCAGCACTGACTGCTGCGACATCCTTAAGTGCAGAGCCCATGAGCAGTGGATCGCAATCAATGACCCCAGTCCAGGCAGGTTCTGACATTGCGGTGAAGTTGCAACAGTTTATGGATACTGCTGCCACTCAGGAGAATTTACGCGCCAACTCTGGCACGACAGAAGCAGTGCTCAGAGAACAGGTTACTACAGCTTACGGCAACCCCCGATGGTTCAATGACTTTGCCGGAAGAATTCGAGTCATCGCTAATGCCAACGTGCCTGTTGCCGAACTCAGCTTAAATCCCGCTGAGCTGGGCGCCATCGAAATCAAAATTCACGCTCAGGATGATGGCACCATCATAAATTTCTTTAGCTCCAACCCGGCAACCCGAGAACTGATTGATACCAGTCTTCCTCGATTAAGGGATTTACTGGCAGACAGTGGTATCCAGCTACAGCACGGTGATGTATCAGACAGAAAACCCGGAGCGAACGATTCGCAAACGACCTCCAGGCAATGGAGTCAGGCTAAAGCAGCACAACTGGAAGTGCCAGTTCCAGAGTTACCGGCAGTACCTCGCCCAGTAGGTACTTCCATGATTGATCACTATGTCTAATACAAATCCTTAAGAAACCCAATTTGCGATAAGCAGTTCGTACAGGAGACCTCGCTATGGAATCAACAGAATCAACGGAACCACAAGCTGAAGGCGCACAGGAGGCGGTACGGAATGCGACCAATATCGCCAAATCCATCAGCAATCAAGAAGTCAACATAGACACTCTGTTGAAGGTGCCGGTCTCTTTGGCTATTGAAGTGGGTCGAACGCAGATCCCGCTGAGTGAACTAATCGAAATTGAGGAAGGAACAGTAATCGAACTGGATCGGTTGCTGGATGAACCGATCGATATTCTGGTTAATGGCGCACTAATCGCTCACGGTGTGGTGGTTCTGGCCAATGAGAAGTTTGGCCTGCAGATTACCGACATTATCAGCTTGGAAGAGCGCGCCAAGAGTCTCTAGTTTTTTCAGTTTCTTTTAATCTGAAAACTACTGCTCAATAAGCCCTGGCGATTTCAGAATAACGCTGACTCACCCTGCGCTGTGTAGCGCTTTCAGTGTATCGCTGCTGCAGGGTGTTTTTTAGATCAGCTGCCAGGCTGGTGATTTCGTTATTCACGTGGAC
>JAKSCP010000372.1 GCA_022360535.1 Pseudomonadales bacterium
ACCAGGACCCAGCCATCCTTGGTTTTGAATGTATCTGCTGGGGCTGAAGTCTGCGAGCGATTAAGAGTAGCCACTCGATTGCGCTTTATCGCAGCTTGCTCGATAACGGTGCCATTCATCATAGTAAGTGCGGTATTGAATAATGAGCCTTCAACAACCTGACCCTCGCCGGTTTTTTCCCGATGCAAGAGTGCAGCCATAGTGCCAAAGGCGGAGAGGCTGGCGGTGCCGAAATCGATAAACGGCGCATAGGCTTTTACTGGCTGGTCGGGTGTTCCGGACATGTACATATTGCCGGACATGGCTTGACCGAGCCCGTCAAACCCAACTCTGTTCTCATAAGGCCCGCCGCGACCAAAAGCTGAAATCATGGTGAGAATAATATCGGGTTTGATACTGGTAAGACTCTCGTAGTCGAGACCCATGGCCTTCAGTGTGTCAGGGGGCAGGTTTGCTACAACGACATCAGCGGTTGCCACCAGTTTCTTTACTATCTCCTGACCGGCCGGCTTCATCGGATTCAGCGTCAGGCATTTCTTATTGCGGGCCAATTGCAGGAAAAGTGCACCATCTCCCTTATCAGTGATCGGCGAGAGAAAGCGATCTTCCGATCCATCTACTTTCTCTACTCGAATCACTTCCGCACCAAGATCGCTCAATAAAGTGGCGCAGTAGGGGCCAGCGATATAGCGCCCAAAATCCAATACACGGATGCCTTCCAATACCTTGCTCATTGCTAAATATCCCTACATTTCAAGTCCGAAAATTGCTTGCCTGGCTGCAGGTGGCAAGCCAAAAAAGCAAGCGATAGTAACATAAGTAGTTAATATTTATGGAAATATCGTTTGGTGTAGAAAAATTTTACACCTCCCCTGCGTTTTGTGAGGCAGTTAACGCATTTTGTCATGTTTATTTTTCATAATGCCGTGAAATGAGACGCTAATCACAAAGGCGTCATTTTTAACTCAAGAATTTTGAATTGGCCGTTTTGGGTTATAGCACTACCGGAGTGGGTTGATGATGTCAGTAGTAAAGAAAGAGCCACCTAAGCAGGCTCTCATCGAGTTACAGTCTATTCTCAAAAAGCCTTACCAGGATGTCTGCAATGTGTGTAAGGGTAGTGGCAAAATTACCGAAACCAGCACTTGCCCTAAGTGTAAAGGTTCTGGGCAGCGTTTAATTCGGTTGCTTTAGTTGTTTCGCAAAAGTCCATCCCTGGACTTTTGCTCTGTCGTCGGCAATCACGGGCACAGAAATGCGATTCTGCTGGTGATTGCCTCCTCGCATCTGCTTCGCAGATGTCGCCATCCCTGGCTCAACAGTTTTTTGCGCAAAAGTCCGTCCTTGGACTTTTGCTTTGTCGTTCTCAAATCACTGGCGCAAAAGCGTGGTTTCGCTTGTGTTTTGAGAGCTCGCATTTGCTGCGCAAATGTCGCCATCCCTGGCTCACTTTGAGCATCTTTCTATATCGCTAAAGTTCAACCGTGACACACTTGCGGTATCTTGTTCAGAGGCCATTGAACCGCTTTTCCGTTGCATTTCGTAGTGTCAGGAGTAAGCTTTGTTCGAAATCCTGACGTCACCATCATTAAGGTAGATATCCATGTTTAGCCCACGGCATCTCTTTGCTCAATTCTCTCTACTAACCGGGTTGTTGTTATCAATATCAGCTACAGCCGCTGAGCATCCGGGTTATGAAATCGATCCGGAAAGGCGTACCACGGGCATTGGGAAGTTTTACATGGGGCGTGAGATTTCTTTTGTGATGGGGCACCAGGCCGCTGCATGGTTAAACCGGCCTGGTCGTATTCAGGAAGAGATGCCCGACGCGGTTGTGGAGAACATGAATCTGGAACCGGATGAGGTGGTTGCCGACATCGGTGCGGGCTCGGGATATTTCTCATTCAGGATTGCCAGAAAGGTGCCTGAGGGCAGAGTCATGGCCGTTGATATCCAGCCGGAGATGCTGCAGTTGATTGAGCAGCAAATGGAAGCCGATGGCGTTACCAACATCGATCGGATACTGGGAGAAATAGATAACCCGAATCTTCCACCCAACTCTATCGACGCCGCGATCATGGTCGATGCCTACCATGAGTTTTCTCACCCTTTTGAAATGATCGATGGCATTCATCGTGCACTACGACCGGGCGGTAGAATTTTCCTGCTGGAGTACCGTGGAGAAGATCCCAGTGTCCCCATCAGGCCGCTGCACAAAATGACCGAAGAGCAAGTCGTGAAAGAAATGAGTGTGTTTGGGCTGGAATGGACCGACACCCTGGATTTCCTGCCCTGGCAGCACATGATGATCTTCACCAAGCCAGAGTAGTCTGCACCAAATTCCTTACCTGCCAGGTACTTGCCGCAGCAAGCCCATTACCTCAAAGTCCCTCTATAGCTGCGGTTTTCGGGTAATGAGCCACCGAGGCCCTTATTTAGAGGTCGGATCGGAGCAGGCCAGCCATTTCTAAAGATTCCCCGGCAACTGTCGTAACAGGAGAGGCCTATTTCCTGTTCTTTGTGTAACCCTTTGAAAATTGCGACGTCAAAGTAAGCATAGAAGAGGAAAAATTCAGTTTAGAGCGCGCCGCCAGCCAGTGTTAGTCACTATGGGGGTCAACATGATGAATAATCACAGATACACAGAGATAATTTTGCCAATTAACCGCTTTGTACGGCAGTTGCCGCCGAAAGCGAAGCAAGTTCTTACCTTGGCCGAAGGCAGCCTGCTGATCGTTTTGGCAGTATCAGTCGCGCTGTATGTCCATTAGAAATTGCGTCCCGGCGACCTGACGCCGGGGTGCAATGTTCTGCCTGAACGACGTTCTACCCCCACATTCGAAGCCCAGCAAATACCTGATCTGAGTCTGACGACAGCCAGTCGTTTTGCGCTGCTCTCTGGAATTGAGGATAATATCCAGCTGCTTGAGCCTCGAGATTCACAGGAAGTGAGTCGGGAGACCCTCCAGTAATTCCGCAATCTCTGAAGAGGCAGTAGAGACAACACATGCAACGCGAATCGATGGAAGTTGATGTAGTCATCGTCGGCGCCGGTCCGGCTGGCTTGGCGACAGCCTGCAAACTTTTACAGTTGGCCGGTGAAAAAGGTGAAGAAATCTCGGTTTGCGTGCTGGAAAAAGGCTCGGAAGTGGGGGCACATATTTTGTCCGGTGCAGTCTTCGAACCTTCGGCGCTGGATGAACTTTTTCCTGATTGGAAAGACAAAGGCGCGCCACTTAATACCCGGGTAACTGGAGACGATGTCTATTATCTGCCCGGTGCAGAATCGTCCTTTAAGTTTCCGGGAATCCTGGTTCCGCGAACCATGCACAATCATGGAAATTACATCATCTCTCTCGGCAATCTATGCCGTTGGTTGGCAGAGCAAGCTATGGAGTTGGGAGCAGAGGTGTTCCCGGGTTTCGCTGCAGCGGAAATTCTCTATAACGAAGATGGTAGCGTAAAAGGGGTTGCTACTGGTGACATGGGAATTGATGCCAATGGTGAACAAAAACCATCCTTTGAACCGGGATTCGAATTCCACGCCAAGTACACGATTTTTGCTGAAGGTTGCCGCGGTCATTTGGGTAAAGAGCTCATCAGTAAATTCCAGCTTGATAAGGACAGTGACCCTCAACACTACGGTATTGGCATCAAAGAAGTTTGGGAAGTGCCCGAGGAACAGCATCAAGAGGGTCTGGTAGTTCATACGGTGGGCTACCCGATGAAGGGTGCTTCTTCCGCAGTCACCAGTGGCGGTTTTCTTTACCACGTTGAGAACAACCAGGTTTCACTCGGCCTCATTGTCGATCTCAGTTATAGCAATCCTCACATTAGTCCTTATGACGAATTCAATCGCTTTAAACATCACCCGGTCATCAAAAAAGTAATTCAGGGTGGTAAGCGTATTAGCTACGGTGCCCGGGCCATAATCAAGGGTGGACTGAACTCATTGCCCAGGATGACTTTCCCCGGTGGTCTGATTATTGGTTGCGACGCCGGGACCTTGAATGCAGCGAAAATCAAAGGCAGCCATACCGCGATGAAAAGTGGCATGTTGGCTGCTGAGTCCTTGTTTGAGGCCTTGCAACAGGAAAGTCCTGCTGCAGAGTTAACAGACTACACTGAACGCTTTAAGAATTCTGATCTGCATGATGAGCTACATAAATCCAGAAACTTCGGTGCGGGCTTTCATAAGTTCGGATTCTGGTTGGGCAGTGCACTGGTTTTTCTCGAGCAAAATATTTTCATGGGCCGCTTTCCGCTGACGCTTCATGACCGCTCCAAAGATCATTGCCAGCTTAAGCCGGCAGCAGAATGCCCGACTATTGATTATCCTAAGCCTGATGGTGAGATAAGCTTCGATAAACTCTCATCGGTGTTTCTTTCCAACACCAACCACGGTGAAGATCAGCCTTGTCATCTGGTTTTGAAGGACGCCTCGGTTCCAATTGATGTCAATTTGCCGATGTACGATGAGCCGGCCCAGCGCTACTGCCCGGCTGGTGTGTACGAAGTGGTTGAAGAAGCATCGGGAACGAAGCGCTTTCAGATCAACGCGCAGAACTGCGTGCATTGCAAAACCTGCGACATCAAAGACCCCGCCCAGAACATTACCTGGGTGGTGCCTGAGGGAGGCGGTGGTCCTAACTATCCGGCCATGTAGAGTGGGTTGATTCCGCCGCTTCCAGCCGCGCTTTTCTTCGTGCTACAGTGACTTATCGGTTCGGGAGTCTCTCTATGCGCAAGGTGATTGCGTACCTGACATTCGCTGTACTCATACCCTTCCACTCTGGAATAGGTCTGGCCCAGGATTCTCTGCTGGATGATCGATGGTTTCGGCTGGAGACAGACAACTTCATCGTCATAAGTGAAGCCTCCGCCAGGCAAACCTCGCGTTTTGCTGAAGACTTGGAGATCTGGCGGCAAATTACTGCCCAGATTATCGCCGGTGCGGATAGCTTTCCTGCCGCAAACGTGCCCAATGTTGTTTTTCTTTTTGATAATCAGGAATCTCTCCAGCATTTTACTGCCGGCGAAGAACTTGCTTTCTTCTACGCGACACCGAGAGCCAATTTTATGGCGACGCTGCGCGGCGAAGAGACTTCGATGCGAACAGCCTTGCACCACTACGGACATTTTATTCAACGCAACTTCTCCGATTTGCGCTTACCCAGATGGTACGAAGAGGGCATGTCCGGCTATCTCGCCCGGATGCAAATTGACGGTGACGGCGCAGAATTTGAACGTTCCGATGCAAGAACTTTTGAGGTCCTGCATTCATTGAGTGAAACTCTGGCCATGGATCGTCTGTTGTATCAGGACGCTGCATTGGCTTCACCACGACTAATTCAGATCGCTAACCTGAAATCTGAAGCGCTGATGCATTATCTGCGCCACGGTCATGAAGACGGTTGGCCAGATAGGCGTCAACAATTAGATCGTTATCTTCAATTTATACTGGAAGGTAGAACTGTTCGGTTTGCCTTTGATCAGGCATTCGATCTCACGACCGCCGAACTGGATGATGAGTTCCACTCATTTCTCATAGAGAGCTCACGCCCAGCTGGTGAAATACCTTATACGGCAAACCAGCCAATCCAGTTAGGTGAGCCTGAACGCCTAAGCAGAGTGGAGTTGGCCATACAGCTTGGTGAGCTTGCGCTGAACTCCGGCAGAGCGGAGAACGCTGAACTGTTTTTCACCGCTGCCATGGAATCTGAATCCAATCCTGCCAGAGCGTATTCCGGCTTGGGGGACGCTTTGCGCTTTCAGGATGTGTCCGGCCGCGATCAAGAGATTGCCAGCTATTTCGATCAGGCGTTGGCACTGGCGCCTAATGAGCCAGATATCTTGTTGGACTATGGTGAGTATTGGGAGGCCGAGTTGAATGATTGCGACAGGACTTACCCTGCCGCCGAAAGAGTCGTGATTATAGATAAAATCGAACAGAGTTTTACCCAGGCTCTGAGCCTGGTGCCAGACAGTGCAGAGGCCAATCTTGCTATGGGTCAGGTGTATTTGTTTCCGGAAAAACAGTGGAGCAGTGGCATCCAATACCAGCAAAAGGCTTTTGACTTGCTGCCGGCAGACAGTTTTATCATGGAGCAAGCGGCAAAGTATGCTATCGAGTCTGAGGCATTCACCGAGGCTGAAGCACTAATCGATGAGCTGGCACAACCACTGCATTTTTTTGGCGTGCCAGGCTATGTCAACAATCTGCGTCAGCGACTACAAAGTAAACGAAATAATGAGAGATACGAAGCCTGTGCTGAGTAATTGTTGTAAGACGACAATAAGGGTGCTGGCACTCGCACCACTTCTAGTATTATCTGCGACTGTCAAAGGTGAGCTGCTGGACGATTCGGCAGGCAATCAGTTTTTATTGCAGATGGCTGAACCACTCGATGGTTTTGGCATTGATGTACTGCCTAATTTGAATCATCGACAGTTGGCACGGAGTAGGAATTTTCCACCGCGACTGGGTGGCTTCCCCGATGTGCCAGACCTGATGTTTCCAAGCAGTGAAGAAATAGAAGCCTGGGAGCAGGCATACCAGGCACATACCATTGGTGGTTTGGTAGTAATTAGGCCCAGTACCGATGATCAAGAGTCTGAGAGCTCACTGTGGCAAACCTGGAGTGAAAGCTATGACGCAGACAGGGTGTTTGTTAGCTTTGCCGCCGACCAGGTGGAGCAAGCCCGGCAGATAGCCAGTGTGGCTTCAACACTTGGATTTGCTACTGAACTATTTGCTGGAGATCGGAATGCCACGGAAGCTGGTCATTTCTATGCCACCGCATCGCAGCGACTGGCGCTGGATAGCCGTGAAGCACGCAGACTGGAGTCAGCAGTCACCGAGTTCAACTACCTTGGTGAACGTGTGCGGCGCAACTCGAATTCGATTTTTCGTGATGCAAGTGGTGACCGCAATGTCGCGCGACAAGAACCTGCGGTATTTCTGAAGGAATCTTTGGGCGATGAGTTTTCCGAATCGACGGTTCGAGAAATCATCGTACCCGGCGGTGTGGCGCTCGGGGAGTCGGCTTATCTGGCACAGAACATCCGTGCCATGCGATTCATCGATGACAGATTGCAGTTGATTGGTGAGGAAGCTGAAGTCTGGCGTTTGCCGGACATTGATAGCAAGACCTTGAAAGCACTCTTCGACTTTACTCAACGTTCACACCGTATTCAGTCCGATGCGATCGTCGATATTGACGCTGATGGTCGAGTCAGAATCTCGTCGGCGTTGCGAGATACCGATGCTGGATATCAGATCATGCACGCAGATACCTTACCATTTGAGTATGTGCGTAACTTGAATGTCACCAAGAGCGTCATAGTAGACGTGGGTGTCGATTGGTTTTCCTCGGGCACAGACGCTTTGCAATTTGTTACTGGGTATGAAGTGCGATTCCTTTCGGCGGATAACATGCGGCTGGCACAAACGCGGGTAGCTCTGGAGTATGAATTCGAATCGATTTCCGGCGAATCAACGTATCAAGATAACTGGGGTCGCGATGCCAGTCGACTGCGAGAAAACCTGGACTATGCCGGTCTAGGTAGAGATATGAACGAAATAGCGCGCTACGCCGGGTGGATCGCCTTGCTGAGAAAAGCCCTGGACGATGAGATTAGTTTTCTCGATGGGCGTTATGAATTCATGAAGATCGATAAGCGTGGGAGAGAAACGCCCAGTAGATACTAGGAGCCAGTTAGTTTTAGAAATGTTTCAAGAGTTGCTACCAGTCCAATTGCGTGCAATGACCAGAACGCTACTGATGTCGGTGGTGATAGTGGTGCTATTAGTGGGGTTAAGTGCCTGTCGAACGATTGACCTCGAACCCGGGTTTGCGCGTAACGAAAGTATTCATGACCAGATAATCGATCAGACTGAGGATTTGTTCCCGGAAATAGATCCACTGCTGTTGTCAGAAGAGATCAAGCAATTGGTCGATGAGCATGTGCGTCCTTATCCTGGCGAAGAGACGCGGGTTGAGCGCTTGCAGGAAATCCTTTATGGGGAAGAGTATCTGGACCTGCAATACACCGACGAACGGACCCATACAGCCATCGAAGCCTTCGAGCTACAGGAGGGCAATTGTTTGTCGGCGATGAATCTGTATGTCGCGATGGCGCGCTATGCTGGAGTTGACGCAAACTTCCAGACAGTTGAGGTGCAGCCGAGCTGGGATCGCAGAGGTGGTCTTCTGGTTTTGAGTAAGCACATCAATGCTACGGGACGATTCAATGTTCAGCGCCGCTATGTCGTAGATTTTACGCCTGAAATTGCGCTGCAACAGCTAACCGCTTCTGTGGTTAGTGATCAGTATGCTCGTGGTCTGTATTTCAACAATCTTGGCGTCGAGGCCATGATTGCGGGAGATCTTGAGCAAGCAGTCATTTATTTTAAGAATGCGCTGTTCCTGGAATCCAACCTCTCCATTGCCTGGAACAATATTGGGGCTGCCTACAATCGGCTAGGTAATAAGGAATTTGCCGAATACAGCTATCAAATGGCTTTCAATGCTGACAATACCAATGCCACCGCAATCAATAATCTGGCAAAGTTCTACCGGCTTTCTGGAAATATAGAGTTGGCACAAGAATACGCGCTGGCAATTGAGCGTTTCAATAATCGCAATCCCTATTTTCATTATGCAAGGGGTCAGGTCGCCTTTAATGAGAGCGATCTTGATCAGGCTCAGACTTCTTTCAGTCGCGCATTGCGTCTAAAAGAAGAGGAGCCAGATTTCTATTTGGCACTGGCGGATGTTTATGATGCGCGTGGATATGAAATACGCGCTAATGAATTGCGTCTATCCGCGCAAAATTTGATAGTGCGAAACTCTGAAATTTACCAACCCAGCGATCAAAAGCTGAGAATCCTCGACTCCTCTCAGATTCTTCGCGACGGTGCACCTGGGATCAGTATCAGGTTCGATTAAGTTGGGAATCGCGCCAGTAGCGGGTGCCTTTGACAGTCGCCTGCAGAGCAAGGCCAGACTGTGTCAACTGATAGACCGTGACGTTATCCACGATGGCCTCTCCGCCAACCGCAGCACCTAGATCGCCGGCCTTCGCTGCGGCGTCAGCTTGACCGCCTACCGAAATACCCACGTCCATGAAGCGGTCTAGCGCATCTTCATCATGGAACACGAATACAGCACGAAAATCCTTTACACCGGCGCCCAGACCGATACCGACTTCGCCCATACGCATGAACACATCTTCCTGACGTGCGTTGTCATGAACGACTCCAACTCCACCACCAAAACTGGCCAGTATGAGATTGACATTAGCGTTGGTGAATACTGCGTAGCCACTGGCACTGCCAATCTGAACCCGCGTATCGGGCTTTATGGCATAGAGTTCGGTCAGTACTTCATCGCGCATCTCCAGGATGGCCTGGCGCCGTTCTTCGGGGCTGCCGCTGTTGATGCCAGTCGCTGTGCAGCCTACCAGTATCGCAGGCAGCAATAACGCTATAAGAAATTGTTTAACGACCATGGTTCTCTCCAATCAGTATTATGCCTTTCCATTCCACTGTTTGATTTAACGGGTGCTGACAGTAAATCTATACCCCGCATAGCCGCCTGTAAAAGCCTAGTTGTGGCGGTCTACCGCAAAATCCACCATGTCGAACAATGCTTGACGGTATGTGGAATCAGGCAAATCGACAAGGCAGGCCCGGGCCATGTCGGCCTGCTCCTCAGCCAGTGCTCGAGTGTAGTCCAGTGCGCCAGTGGCACCTACGATGTGGATCACATCCTGCAACGCTTCGGTGTTCACAGAGTCCGATACCAGGCAGTTTTTGATAACCTCCACTTCTTCATGGGCGGCGTGGGCCATGGCATAGACCAGGGGTAGAGTAGGTTTGCCTTCTGCCAGGTCATCTCCCACGTTTTTGCCAAGGGAATCGGTGTCGCCGGCATAGTCGAGCACGTCGTCCACTAACTGGAAGGCAATTCCCAGGTGGCGGCCGAATTGTTTCAACGCTGTTTCCAGGTTTCCGTCAGGCTGCGCGAGAATGGCGCCGCATTGACCTGCTGCTTCAAACAGAATTGCGGTCTTGTTTTCAATGACTCGCATGTAGTCGGACTCGGTGGAATTGGGGTTGGCTTTTGAGATGAGCTGCAGCACTTCACCTTCGGCAATCTTGTTAGTGGTATCCGCCATGATTTCCATGATGCGCATCTCGCCGATTCGCACCAGGATTTGAAAGGCGCGGGAATAGATGAAGTCTCCTACCAGCACACTGGAAGGGTTGTTCCATTGCGCATTTACAGTCGGTCTGCCGCGGCGCAGATTGGACATGTCGACAACGTCGTCATGCAGCAGGGTCGCGGTATGAATGAATTCGATTACTGCCGCCATGGGGATGTGATGGTCGGATTTGATGCCGCAGGTACGGGCGGCAAGTAACACCAATAGCGGGCGCATGCGTTTGCCGCCAGCTTCGACAATGTAATGGCCGATGTTCTCAACCAAATCCACTTCGGAATGCAGCTGCTCGATGATGTAGTCATTCACAGCCAGAAAATCGGATTCGACTACTGAACGCAGTTGTTGATACATCGTTGGATTCGGTGATTTGTTGGTCTTGAGAGGGGTGGCTGGATTGACTCGGCATGCTAGGGAGACAGGGGTGTACTGTCAAGTCGTGGAAGTCCCGGGAATCGGCCATTTTCCGGGCCTGTACAAGCCTCCTGATCCTGTCCAAATCCCTTGTTTTTCACTTGCTTACAGGCTGCCTATCCCGTAAAATGCCCGCCCCTGTGGTTTTGGGTACAGGGGAATGTGAGTATTGCCCTGATCTACGGGTTTCGGAGTTCAATATGTACGCGGTTATAGAGAGCGGTGGTAAACAGCACAGGGTCACCGAAGGTGAAGTCCTGCAGCTTGAAAAGCTGGATGCGGCCACTGGCGATGAAGTTAAATTCGACAAGATCCTCATGGTAGGCGAGGGAGATTCCGTCAAAATCGGCACTCCTTACGTGGAGGGCGGTCAGGTTACTGCTGAAGTGTTAAAGCAGGGTCGTGGCGACAAAGTCACTATCATTAAATTTAACCGCCGCAAGAACTACCGTCGCAAGCAAGGTCATCGCCAGATGTTTACTGAAGTAAAGATTACTGGCATTAAAGGTTAAGGCTCAGGAGTAAGTTATGGCACATAAGAAAGCAGGCGGTAGTACTAATAACGGCCGCGATTCCATATCGAAACGACTGGGTGTGAAACTGTTCGGCGGTGAACAGGTTCGAGCAGGTAATATTATCGTGCGTCAGCGTGGCACGAAGTTTCATCCTGGCGAGAACGTAGGTTGTGGCAAAGACCACACGCTGTTTGCCAAGACCGATGGCGTTGTAAAGTTCGCAGATAAAGGGCCCAAAGGCCGAAAGTTTGTGAGTGTCGAAAGCGTCGAAACAGCCTAATCGTTAGATCAATTCTAAAAAAGCCTCGTCATTCGACGGGGCTTTTTTGTTTGCGGCGTCCTTATCGTGTCGCCGGAGCAAGCAGCTATGAAATTTGTCGATGAAGCAGAAATCACAGTTGAAGCTGGAAAAGGAGGAAATGGCTGCCTCAGTTTCCGCCGTGAAAAATACATCGAAAAAGGTGGTCCCGATGGGGGCGACGGAGGCGATGGAGGCAGCGTCTACTTAAGTGCGGACTCTTCGCTCAACACGCTGGTGGATTTTCGTTTTCAACCTCGCTACCGCGCACAAGCCGGTCAGCCTGGTCAGGGCAGAAACTGCACGGGTCGTAGCGGAGAAGACCTCACTATTAAAGTCCCGGTGGGGACGACAGTCATCGATGTGAACACCGATGAACTCATCGCCGACCTAAACCAGGCAGATACGCCGGTAATGGTCGCCAAGGGTGGCTTTCATGGCATGGGCAACACCCGGTTCAAGTCCAGCACCAATCGTGCACCGCGCAAGACTACCAAGGGGACAGCAGGTGAAATACGCACTCTGCAATTGCAGTTGAGGTTGGTGGCAGATGTTGGTTTGCTGGGACTACCCAACGCCGGGAAGTCGACCCTGATTCGAGCAGTTTCGGCAGCCCGACCTAAAGTGGCGGATTATCCTTTCACTACATTGGTCCCCAATCTCGGTGTTGTGCGTGTCGATCAAGAGCGTAATTTCGTGATGGCGGATATTCCGGGTCTGATTGAAGGCGCATCGGAAGGTGCCGGTCTGGGTTTTCGCTTTCTGAAACACTTGTCACGAACACGATTGCTGTTGCATCTGGTAGATGCCTTGCCTGTTGATGGCAGTGATCCGGTAGCAAATGCTCTTAGCATCGAAAATGAACTGGAACGCTTCAGCCCGACACTTGCCAGGAAGGATTGTCGCCTGGTCTTAAACAAGATCGACCTGCTGGAAGCCGATGCCCGTCAAGCGCTTGTCGAAAGACTGAAAGAGTCACTGCAATTGGAGCATGACGTTGTGGAGATATCAGCCATAAGCGGGGAAGGCTGCGAAGCGCTTACCCAGATGCTTATGGAGACTGTTGAGCAACATCGGCAGCGCCTGTTGGATGACCAGGATTACAAACAACAGCAACAGGATCTGGAGCAGGCGATGGCGTTTGAGATTCGCCGCAGCATCGAGGCGAGTAAATCTGCTAAACGCCTTGATGACCAGGAGTTAGAAGACTGGATCGATTGGGAGTATCAGGAATGAATCAAGGAAGCCAGTCCTCAACGCGCTGGGTAGTAAAGCTCGGCAGCTCTCTGGTCACCAATAACGGCCTGGGACTGGATCGCGATGCTATTACCAATTGGGCGCAACAACTGGTTCGATTGCAGCAGTCAGGAATTCAGTTGGTCCTGGTATCCAGCGGGGCAGTGGCTGAAGGTGTTGCCCGCTTAGGATTGGAAACACGGCCGAAGCAAATCCATCGACAACAGGCTGCAGCGGCGGTAGGGCAGATGGGTCTGATTCAGGCCTATGAAAGATGTTTCATGGAGCAGGGCGTCCACGCTGCGCAGATTTTGCTGAGTCATGAAGATTTGTCTGATCGTACCCGCTATCTCAATGCGCGTAGCACCTTAACCACCTTACTGGAATTGGGCACCGTGCCTGTGGTGAATGAAAACGACACCGTGGCGACGGCGGAGCTTTGCTTTGGAGACAACGATACCCTGGCAGGTCTGGTGGCAAACTTAATCAATGCCGATTTGATGGTCATTCTGACTGATCAGGACGGGTTGTTTTCTACGGATCCCCGTCTGTCCTCAGACGCAGAGCTTATTCATGAAGCTTCCGCAAACGAGAGCGAGTTGATGAGCATGGCAGGTAAGGGAAGTAGCCTTGGCCGAGGTGGCATGCAGACCAAACTGTCGGCGGCTCAGCTTGCATCACGGTCTGGTACTGATACCGTTATAGCCAATG
>JAKSCP010000501.1 GCA_022360535.1 Pseudomonadales bacterium
GAGGCACTGCGCGCTGATAACGGCACGTTATCAATATTCATCACAACCGAGCTATCTTCAGCATTGATCGTGAACAATGAGCCGACACCGCGCATACGCACATTAGTATCATTAAAACCACCAAAAGAACTGACATCGACACCGACACTAGTGCGTAGGGTATCTTCCAGAGTGAACAATCGTGCTCGCTCCATAATTTCCCCGTCAACCACAGAAACTGAGAATGGTAAGTCCCTGGCACTCTCATCGATGTAGCGGGCACTAACCACTATCTCTTCGATACCCTGAATTGGATCCTCAGCGGCTTGTGCAGTCTGTTGAATTGCAGCTGTTAATGCGACTGGAACCAGACACAGTTGCCCGAGGCTGGTTCGTTTGTAATGTTTCATCTTGAGACTCCCGATAGGTGATTTTTTGTAGGTCTTTACAGGTCCGATGTTTCAACCTGAAAGCTGTTTATGACTAGGAGCCGGAGGAGGCGTAACCAGACAGCTTATATTTTTCGAATCGAAGCACCCTCTTCATCGACTTATAGTTGTCAAAGAAATGGTCGACCTTGAGTTATGTTATAACCTAACATTCTATGCAGAAACTTTCGATGAATCCAGACCAACGAATTGCCGGATCAGGTAAACCGGGGAACTATGAATAAATTCAGACCTTCCTGAGTTACCCGGCGAATTCGGCAAGATGTACTTTTCAGAAAGTCTGGTGGGTAGATACAGACTTGTAGAGCTACAAACTGCCCAAGCACATATAATTCGTGATTAACTGCAGCAACTTCTTCGAACCCGAAAATACAAAGAATCAGGTGGCAACTATGCTCAATCGACGCGAATTCCTGCTCTCAACTCTTGCCACTCCTCTGGTAATTTCAAGCACCCAATCGCAGGCACAGACAGCGACACAAGGAAAAATGCTGCTGGCCATGCACCAGAATACCTCCAGCGCAGCGGGATTCAGGGGCTCGCTGGAAGGCTGGGCCCGTGCCGGCATTGAATATGTGGAATTAAATGCCGGTCTGCTGGACGGGTTTCTTGAAAGCGATACCTTGAGTGGTGCGCGCACGCTACTTGATGATCTTGGTCAGACTCCGATCTGCGCTGCCGTGACCTTGCCCGATCTATGGATTCCAGGACCACAGAGAGAAGCTTCTCTGGAATCATGGCGTATGCGCTGCGATCAGTTTGCGACGCTTGGCCTGGACAAAATCTATTCGCCTTCCATCACTTTTCGCGAAGTCACTACTGAAGACTTCGATGCAACACCCGCCGCCATTCGGGAAGTCGCAGAAATTGCCAGTGAATATAATCTCAACTGTATGATTGAGTTTCTGCGCAACTCCAGGCATCTTGCCACGCTTTCATCTGCTCTGCGTATGACGCGTGCTGCTGATCACTCTAACATTCGTCCTATGATAGATTTTTTTCACTTCTGGGCTGGATTGAGCAAGCTCGAAGACCTGGATCTATTAGACCAAGGGGAGCTCTTGCATTGCCACTTTCAGGATCTGTTGGATGCCCCCAGAGAACTGACGGATAACAGCTACCGCGTCATCCCAGGTGACGGCATTGCACCACTGAACGCAATCATCACCAAGCTGGCCGAAAAAGGTTACAATGGCGCCTTGTCTGTGGAGTTGTTCAGACAGGAATTAGTGAATGGAGATCCGTTCGAAGTAGCCACCGAAATCAAGCGCAAGTCTGAAGCGGTCATGAATAACGCGCAGGTTCTGTAAAGAGCTGCGCCAAAATCATCCCAGCCTGAACTGTTGCAAGAAAGAAGTCTGCTCGCTAAATAAATCTGACCATTTACGTAGTAACGTTGAAAGCTTCCCATTTGATCGTTTAGGAACCCCACTTCCAAGGAGTAATGCGCTGTGCCCATGTTGAACTTCCAGAATCCGGTGCGTTTTGATTTTGGTGCCGTTAAGAAACTTCCTGATGCGCTAAAGCGTGAAGGCATCGAACGCCCGTTTTTGGTTACCGATCGCGGCTTACGCGACAGTGGCTTGTTGGATCGCATCACGGATGTATTGGACGATACGTCTGCCGCCACCATTTACGATGGCACGCCAGGCAATCCAACCGAGGAAGCCGTAACCGAAGCGCTGGAATCCTATCAAGGCAATGATTGTGACGGCGTTGTTTGTATTGGTGGAGGATCGCCAATGGATCTGGGCAAAGCGGTTGCCTTACTCGCTGTTAGCGGTGGACCCCTCGCCCAATATGATCCACTGCAGGGCGGCAATAAGCTTGTGAAAGGTATCGCGCCCCTGATCGCCATCCCCACCACTGCCGGCACTGGTAGTGAGGCCTCGGTGGGTTTCGTCATCAGTATGAGTGACGGACGCAAGCTAACCTATGCGAATCCCCTGTTTCTACCCAAGCTGGCGATCTGCGATCCTGAACTGACTCTGGGCTTACCACCCATGCTGACTGCCGCCACTGGTATGGATGCCATCACTCATTGCATCGAAGCTGTGCTGGCTTCTCCAGTTAATCCCCCGGCGGATGGTATCGGGCTCGATGGCCTTTGGCGTGGCTGGCAACACATTCAGCGTGCAGTGGAAGATGGCAGTGACCGTACTGCCCGCTGGGAAATGATGATGGCTTCTACAGAAGGCGCTCTTGCTTTCGTTAAAGGGCTAGGTGCTGTGCACTCCATGAGTCATGCTGCTGGAAGATTAAAGGATCTTCGGCTCCATCATGGCACCCTCAATGCGGTTATTCTGCCCACGATTTTGCGATTCAATGAGGACGCGTGTTCTGATAAATACCTGCGCTTGCGTCAGGCCATGGGACTGCCTGCCGATGCCGATCTGGCGAAAGAGATCGAACGGTTGAATGCCAACATTGGCCTGCCGAGTGGACTTGGAGAAATGGGTCTAAGTGAAGATTTGATCGAGGACATGGTGCCCCATGCCGTGAACGATCTGGCCACGATGACAAATCCCAAACAGGTCAGCGCTGAAGACTATGCAGAGTTATATCGCATAGCGATGTAGAAGATGTGCTGCCAGGGTCAGCCAATCGGCGCGCGCCCAAGATGGGTGGCGCCGATTTTCCGAAATTAGAGTCCGTATCGAATGCTCAACTCGTAGGCCCTGGGATCTCCAAAAATCCGCTGCTGTGGTCCATACGGTGCCAATATAAAGTCTTCTTCGTCGGTCAGGTTACGCGCACGCAGTGTTACGGTTGTATCGTCGTTCAATGACCAGTTAAGACTGGCATCAAACACTGTGTACTCTGGCATCTCCAACGTATTGTTGTCGTTTACATAGCGGGAGTCCACGTAGCGAAAGCCTCCACCAAGCTGCAGATTAGGAAGTATGGACCAGTTTGCCCACAGGTTCGCTGTCTGTTCAGGCACATTGCGCGGGGTGAATCCTGCGAGGGAAACATCGCCTGAGAAGAATTCATCGAATTCAGCGTTGATATTGGCGTAGTTGAGATCAAAACTCAGGACGTCCGTCGGATTCATTCGCAATGAGGCCTCAAAGCCATTAGAGCTTTGCTGACCAATCTGCTCCGTGATCGCAGAAGCCGGTCGCCGGGTGAGAATGTCTTCCTTTTCTATATCGAAGTAAGCCAGCGTGTATTCAGCACGACCATCCATAAATTGCTGCTTCACACCGATTTCGTACTGGCGTCCTTCAGAGAGGTCGAAGTTTGCATTGCCCGCACTAATTGAAATGGGCGAAGTCACCGGATCGGCTGCCGTACTGGCTTGCGCATACAGGCTCAGTGAATCAGTTGGTTGATACACCACACCCAGGCGCCAGGTGAATGCATCGAATCCCGTGTCAAATGCTGATGCAGGATTACCACCGATGGCGAGATCGAAACGACTGAAATCGATATCGTCGTAGCGCAGCCCCAGCACCAGACTCACCTGATCGTTCACCTGCAACACATCATCGAAGAAAATCGCAAACTGATCAGTGTCAGTCTGGTAATCCAGAATCGTTGGGTTCTCCGTGATTGGTAAGGCTCCGGCCTGGAAACCGAACACCGGCACGCTATCGCTAACACCGAATCCACCCGTACTGAAATTGTTAAGGTAGTTCAGATCTATAGTGTTGAACTCCGCACCAACGCTGATGCGATTCGCCATGCCATTGAGATCACCTTCAATCAAAAAATCGGACCTGGTGCCGAGTTGTTCTTCATCATGAATAATGCCCAGATAGAAGGCACGATCGATCAGTCCGGTATCGCTGTTATAGGCATACTCTTCCAGATTCTGCCATTCGCGCATGACATCGATGAAATAGGTGTCATTACGAAACAGCACATTTGGCGTGATTTGCCACTCCGTATGCAATCGAGTCCAGGTATCCTCGTAATCGACTCGGCCGTCACCAAAGTTGTAATTGTTTTTGCGGTGATCATAGCTGGCCTCGCCATCGATAAGCGGCGTTCCCCAATAAGGTGCGGCAGCGATATCGGCATAATCGATACTCAGTCGCATGCTGAAATCTTCATTGGGTTGAAACAAGAGAGAGCCAGCGAATACATCCCGCTGCTCATCGGCTCGATCCACAAACCCGTCTTCTTCTGTATGTGATCCATCCAGGCGGAATGCCCAGGAGTCGGAGATCTGCGCGCCACCGCCCAGTGCCAGACGGCGCATGCCAAAGCTGCCAGTCGCCGCCATTGCTTCGAAATCGGAATCGCCAAGCACTGGTTTCTTGGGCACATAATTGATGGTGGTGCCCAAAGCGCCAATACCGTTGATTACTGATCCGGCACCGTTGAGAACTTCCACCCGATCCAGGGTCCAGGTATCAGCAGGAAAAGTAACCGTACCGGCCACGATGTAGAGTCGGGTGCCATCGTAGGTATAAATAGTAGATCCATGCCCATTAAAACCACGGGAAGAAATCGAAGTGCCACCATTACCGGGGCTGGCGCTGGCCGAGATACCAGTGCTGCGCGTTACTGCGTCCAGAGCACCGTAATCACCTTTGGTGGCTATCTCTTCCTGGCTAATGATGCCGACACTGGCTGGCAGATCCAGCGCTGAAAGCCCCAGGCGACTGCCGGCGTCGTTCTGAACACGCAATCGGATCGTGCCGACTCCACCCTGTCCAGAGACTATGATTTCCTCGATATCCTGGCCAAAGCTGATGGCAGGAGTTAGTAAACTCAGCGTGAAGCTTCTGAGTAACGTTGCTCTTAAATTGAACCTTTGAGGGAACTGATTTTTCATATTTGTTCTCAATTGGTGAATTGATTTGTGCCCAGCATGCAAGCTGATTGCAAAAGACAGCGGATTCTAATGTTCGGGCAAGGGGATTGAGCAGTTAATTTTTGCAGCTTTAACTGTTTCTTAACGCCAACTACGCCAGGAACAAGGCATAATCTCTGCTCTTTCGAGTGAGCATCTAGTCAACGAAAAAACACGGCAAAAACTCAACGTAGCGAATTTGCCGCCAGTTTGCGTTTAAATGAAAACGGTGGGCCAACTGATTACGTGCACATGTGTCGGGCTGTGAATCTACCTACAAATGCAGACA
>JAKSCP010000459.1 GCA_022360535.1 Pseudomonadales bacterium
ACACCAAATGATCATGGTGGTCACCACTGTCGAGCTCAAATACGGAGTGACCTCCATCGAAGTTATGGCGCTCAACCAATCCGGCTTGCTCAAACTGGGTTAACACGCGATACACCGTCGCCAATCCTACGTCCTCTCCCGCATCAAGCAGGGCTTTGTAGACGTCTTCTGCACTTAGATGGCGCGTATCTGACTGTTCCAGCATCTGTAAAATTTTCACCCTGGGCAGGGTGACTTTTAGTCCAGCTTTGCGTAGATCTTGGTTTTGGTCGTTCATGGGGACAATAGGCTCAAGCATTTTCAGTAGTTTAGCCCGCCCATTCTAGCGTGACTGTTTACAATACTGAATACGGGAATAGTTGAAGCTCCGAATGCCCTTTTGTTCCTGCTTTGAGGCGGACATTAGCTCCCAAAATACTCTGAGAAAGAGAGGCCTTAGGTATGACCCGTGGAGTCTATGCAAAATAGCACTCGGAATCGTTGAGAATCCGGAACAGCAGGTGAACGATGTACCAGGCCCTGCCCCTTTTTACCAGGATCGCCCTTCATTATTCCTACCCAAAACGGCTCGAACTGTGACGGCTCGCCAAAGCGAGTGATAGCCTCGTTGGAAGCACTTCGCGCCAACGCCTCCCGATCGACTTGCCAATCAGGAAGCCACTCGGTACCCGAACCTTGATAAGTGCAGATCAATCGAAGTGGGGTGCGATCAAGATGAAAACGGCAGCACTCATCTCCAGCAACAGTGACAAGACGAAAACTAAATTCACGACATCCGCTGACGTTTCCTAAAAGATCAACTAACTGCCGCAGATCGACTCGCAGATTTATAAAGTGTTGTGGATTCAAATCTTGCTGTTGAAACAGAGTGCACACATCATCGTCGAAAGAAGTCAATGAGGTACGATGGCGCACATCCGGAAGGTCAGTAGCTTGAAGGGCCGATAATTCATCTGTGATTTCCTTTTCCGGCGGACGTTGCCAAAGAGCGAGATTGACATCTGGATCCATCACTTTGTGCAAAACATCGGATGCACTGCCCATTACATGGGGTAATGACGAAGTCGCCGACAGATAACTGGTTTCCAATTTGTTTATCTCAAACATTTATCGATAGCTCATTGATTTAGTGCTTTACCTGTTGGCAAAGTCGAGAGTAAGTAGCAATCGATGCATGCCAGCATCCAACTGTGGAGAGCGATGGACCAGACCGGCATCTTCATTACCCTCCCAACACTCTCCTTTTAACAGAGCGACCTCACCAGTCTTCAGCTGCTGGATATCTGAGTTGCTGACATACAAACCTGATTGATCATCGGGCCTGCCCTGACTTCCGGGACCAAGCTTGCTGCGATCGACTCGATCGTGAGGTAACCACTCGGTCGCATCACCTGTATAAGTAGTCACCAGGCGGCAAGGCACTCTGTCAACATGAAAACGGGGGCACATGGCATGACCAAGTGCGGTCAATCTCAAGCCAACATTGTTGATGTCGAACAAACAGCAAAACATATCCACCAGCCCGGAGATGTCTGTGACCAAACTACCTGACTCCTCTGAAGCACCAAGTGCTTCGATTAGAATTTCGTGAGCATCTTGCGGACTCAGCGAGAGAGAAACTTGAAGTTTCGGTCTATCCAACAAAATCTTGTCTGTGGCTTCTGACAATAATTTTGGAAGTTTGCGTTGCCAGATGGCAATGTTGACCTCCTCCTGATAGATATCCGCAAGCACATCGAGTTTTTCTCCAACAGCGACTTGTCGATGTTTGAGTTCGGTGGAGCCTGTTTCCAGTGCAGGGGCTAATGCGGTCATTCATCTCTCCATGCAGGAAACGGATCGTTTAACGAAAGCCAGTACTCTTTGCCTTTGACCAGTTCTTCTTTTGTGAGCAAACATTGGTCAAGGGCGTCAGTCATCGCCTTCTGATTCAGTCCCTGGCCTATAAAAACGAGTTCCTGTCGCATATCACCGAAGGGCTCTTCCCAAAGCTTGCTGATATTTTCAAGACTCTCTTCATCAGTAGGCCATTTATCTCGGGGAATGGAATTCCAGAACATACCCGCAAACCCATAACGGGCGATTCCTCCGGCCTGACTCCACTGCCACGCGAACTCTGGACGTGACGCAAGCCAAAAATAGCCCTTCGAACGAATTAACTTGCCGAACTTCTGGGTGTTGTGAAAAAACTCAAAAGCTCGCTCGGGATGAAACGGCAGGCGTGCCACGTAACTGAAACTGCCGATGCCGTACTCTTCGGTTTCAGGAACATGTTCTCCGCGCATTTCCTTGAGCCAGCCTGGAGCCTGCTGCGCACGCTCAAAATTAAAGAGCTTCGTGTTGAGCACATCATCAGTGGCCACCTGACCTTGTGAGATAGGAATAATGCGTGCGTGGGTATTCAGAGATCGGAGGATTGCGGTAAGCCTCTCGATCTCCGATTCTTCAACGAGATCAGTCTTACTAATTAGCAGCACGTCGGCAAACTCGACTTGATCTACCAGCAAGTCTGCAACGCTACGCTCGTCTTCCTCACCCAAAGATTCTCCAGTCTCCCGGAGGTCCTTCGCTTCATCGTAGTCTCTGAGAAAGTTGACCGCATCAACGACAGTCACCATGGTGTCTAGCGTCGCCACATCTGAGAGTGATACGCCGTCTTCATCGGCGAAGGTAAAGGTTTCGGCAACTGGTAAAGGCTCAGAGATGCCCGTCGATTCGATCACCAGGTAGTCAAATCGGCCGTCCTTGGCGAGCTTGTTGACCTCAAGCAGCAGGTCTTCCCTGAGCGTGCAGCAAATACACCCATTGCTCATCTCTACCAGTTTTTCTTCCTGGTGAGACAGAGACACTTCATTCTGGACTAATGACGCATCGATATTTATCTCGCTCATATCGTTCACGATAACCGCAACCTTTTTGCCTTCGCGATTATTGAGAATATGGCTAAGTACAGTGGTTTTTCCTGCGCCCAGAAAACCCGAAAGTACGGTAACCGGTAAGCTTGCCTGTTGATTCATTTAAATACCTTCCCGAAAAAACACGGGCCACGGTGCTTGATTAATAAAATGTTATAATATAGCTTTTTTTATTTAAACCAATATCAATCAGGTTTGTTGATAGCTATTGCCTGCATCGATGACCGAATGGCGGTCCTGCAGGCATGGGATCGTCAATACTTCCTAGTCTCCAGACGATGACTGCTTCAGATTATGCTGCGCCGAAGCTGCCAATCCGATCATGGCAATGGCAGCTAAAGAAAACAGATCAGCAGGTTGAAACGATACCGCTTCGCGGCGGTGCCACTCTAATACTGAGTCAGTTTGGGCCTGGATCGACTCAGTCATTTAGTTTTACCGAGCCGGAAGACGTCTTTGGTTTTGGGTTCCACCTGCGCGATGGCGCGCAGTTCAAAGTGGAGTCCACCAGTTTTCAGACCAGTTCACTCGATGTGTGGTCCTGTGCCAGTCCGCGCGGATCGGAATCGCATTTCGTGCTGCCGTCAGCAGGCTTCAAGACAGTTGCTGTTCGCTTCAATCCGAGCGTGGCTGACGAGTATTTCGATGGTGGTAATGCCCTGCCCGACCCCGCCAGGCAACTCTTGCAGGGGGCTCGAGAAACCGCAGGTGCCACCCGACTAATGACGATGAAACCAGTGTCGGCCGCACGGCTGGAATCAATGTTCAGTTCAGGATACGGCGGCGCGGCGCGCCGG
>JAKSCP010000200.1 GCA_022360535.1 Pseudomonadales bacterium
ACAGTTTGAAGGGCACCTTACGGACGTACTGACTAACAGTACGATAGAGTTTATTGAATCGAAAGCCGGTGCCGAGTCACCCTGGTTCCTGCAGGTTTCCTATTTCGCACCCCATGAACCCGTGGAAGCCAGCACTGAATTCCTGGAAAAATACCCAAACACAGAGCAAGGCGCCTACCTCGCCTTGCTGGAACAGCTGGACGCGAGTATTGGTCGCATTCTGGATAGTCTGGAGTCCTCAGGCGCTGCCGACGAGACGATCGTTGTTATTGTCAGTGACAATGGCGGCACAGAACAAAGGTATCCGAGCAATACTCCTTATTTTGGCATCAAAGCCACCTACACCGAGGGTGGAGTAAGAACACCTCTCATGATCCGCTGGCCTGATGCAAGCCACGCAGGTACCTCTTACGATCATCCAGTGAGCCTGATGGATTTGTATCCCACGCTTCTCTCTGCCAGCGGCGTCGAGAGGATGGACGAAGATTTGGATGGTCAGAATCTTTTACGCTACATAGAAACTAACTCAACCATACAAAGGCCGCTCTATTGGGAATCCTATGGCAATGACAATTATTTCTTTAGCGTGCTCGATTCATCGCATCGCTACCGTTACAGTGAAGGACTGTTAGGCAGAGACGTGCTAATGGACCTTAACCAGGACGAGTTTGGTGGTCCGGCAAGCGTAGTTGAAGACGCAGCAGTCGTTAACCAGCTGCGGAGCGACTACCTGCAATGGCGCAACGACGTGCACTCCTTGGACACCACATTCCAGGCTGAGACGGAGCGTGGCCTTGGTGTGTTAACTGGAGACAGTTTGCAGCGAAGCCCAGGACACGGCGGATTCACGTTCGGTATAGGTGTTCAAGCTTCTGCGAATGTAACCAACTCAAGGCAGCAAATCGCCTATCAAGACGGGTTACTTGATATACACCTGAGTAGTGGTGAACTTACAGTTACAGCCCAGGACACCACCCTCTCCGCCCCATTCCCCATGGACGGACAATGTCATAGCGTCATATTGACTGCTTATTATCAGGCGCGTATTTCCTGGTTACTGAGTAATCTGGAAATGCAATCACCCATTCAGGTAATGATTGATGGTCAGGCGGTCGCGGAAGTTGTGGATCGAAGAGAATTGCCCAAGTCGGCAGATCTGACTGCACCTACTTATATTGGTTTCACTCCGCTCGCTGGAGAACGCAATGAGTTTAGTGGCCAACTATTCGAGCCGGTACTTTTCAACCACCGGGTCTTTGCCAATGCCACGGGTTCCCAGCCTAGCGCAGCGTCACTTGCCGCCTCACTGTGCCTATGAAATCCTGCTCCTTGAAGATCCTGATCGGATCGTGCTGCCTTTTGCTAGCGGCATGTCATCGACCAGCTGTCGATGCACCAAATATCCTGCTTGTCATCAGTGATGATCAATCCTGGATACATACTTCCATGGCTGGATCATCCTCATTACTAACCCCAGGGTTCGACAGGGTCGCTAACGCTGGCGTCTATTTCACCCACGCCTATGCCTCTGCTCCCAGTTGTACTGCTTCCCGCTCGGCAATTCTCGCTGGACAAGACTTCTGGCGACTGAGTACTGCGGCGGTCCTGGAAGGTCGTTTTCAAGGTTCCATGCCGAGCTTTCAGCGAATTCTCGCCGACGTCGGTTACCACGTAGGGTTCACCGGCAAGGGCTGGGGACCGGGGCTTGCGGATGGCGTTTCACCTGTGGGCCCCGTATTCAACGGGCAGGTGACGACCACCGGCAGTAATGACTACAGTGCGAACTTCGCTGAGTTTTTAAACCAAAAACCTGCGGACAGACCGTTCTCATTTATTCTCACCCCCACCGAGCCCCATAGACCATTTGTCAGGGGTAGTGGTATCGCTGGCGGCAAATCTCTGGCTTCCATTGATCCACCTCCGTTTCTCCCCGACACACCTGCCGTTCGAGAAGACCTGGCCGACTATTTCCATGCGATTGAACAACAGGACGCTGAACTTCTTGAGATACTCACTATTCTGGAACAGGCGGGAGAACTTGAGAACACGCTTATCATGGCCACTTCTGACAATGGCATGCCTTTCCCGCGGGCCAAGGCCACAAACTATGAGTACGGAGTCAGAGTCCCTCTGGCCATTAGCTGGCCAAATAAAATAGTCGCCAATCAAGTCAGTGATGCAATCGTGAATCTGACCGATATTGCTCCCACACTACTTGCAGCAGCGGAAACAGAAACACCGGATATCATGAACGGTCGCAACCTGCTGCCTCTGATGACAGCATCTGACAGCGAAGGTACAGCATCGGACTTCAGTTCCACAGTAACAGGATTCGAACGACATATTGTGGACGCCAGAGAAGGCAATCGAACCTATCCAGTACGCGCCTTACACACACGCGACTTTGCCTATATCCGAAATTTTGCTCCCGGACGGTGGCCTGTTGGAGCCCCGCCTCGGTATGCAGATATCGACGACACGTCGCCGAGCAAAAACAGTCTGCGCAGTACACCGGCCTTGTTAGAACTCGCAACAGCAAAACGCCCCGAAGAGGAATTGTATTCCCTCGCCGCAGACCCCTATCAACTCAATAACCTGGCCTCGGAGGCAGCCTACAGGCAACTTAAATCTGAACTGGAGGAGCTTCTCATACTCAAAATGGAAACATCAGCTGACCCCTTGCTAAGTGGAGGCATTGACGCTTTTATGGGTTTTCCCGTGTATCGATGAGTGATTGTAATGATGTGGCGTAAGAACAAGAAGTCGACTCCAGCACTTTCGATTGTTGTCATTTTCTATGACATGCCTTCCCAAGCTCTGAACACTCTCTTTACTCTGAGTACAGACTTTCAGCGCCAAGTGAACCAAGAAGACTACGAAGTCATCGCGGTAGAGAACAGATCGTCCAACACCATTGACGAAAAACAGCTGCAAGCCCTGACTGGCAACTTCAAGTATTTTCTTCGGGATGAGTCTTTGCCAACCCCGGTGCATGCAATCAACTTTGGCGTAGAACAGGCCAGTGCTGATCACGTTTGTATTATGGTGGACGGCGCTCGCATGGTATCTCCCATGTTGATCTACTATAGCTTGAAAGCGATATCCCTCTATCAAAATCCAGTAGTGACCGTACCTGGTTACCACCTAGGCGCAAAACTGCAGCAGGAGGCGGCAGAAGATGGTTACGACGAAAAGGCCGAGAAGGAACTCCTGGCAAGCGTGCCCTGGCGCGAAGACGGCTACCGCCTTTTCGATGTGTCGTGTCTGAGCGCCAGTAGTCGCAGCGGTTTCTTTGAACCGATTGGTGAAAGCAACACCCTTACCGTATCGCAAACTCTGTTTCGCCGACTAGGTGGCTTCGACACCCGATTCACTGAAACCGGTGGCGGGCAGTGCAACCTCGATTTTTACAAACGCGCTGTGGAACAAACTGATACAGATCTGATCATGCTGCTCGGAGAAGGGTCTTTTCATCAATTTCACGGCGGTGTCACTACGGGCCGGGAGATCGGCAAGGCCAGAGAAAAGACCATGAACGATCACTTTGCTCAGTACCAGAAAATCAGAGGCGAGTTTTACAGCCCACCACAGAAAACGCCGGTGTTTCTTGGAGAAATCCATCCGGCAGTGCTGAAGTATATTCACCACTCTGCACAGTTCTCCCGCAACAAGCTCGGTGAACTGGCCTACCCAGATCATCAAGGAAAAATCTAGATTCTAATTTCCTGTTTGGCGGCGATTCTCTAATTCGCCTCGCAGCCGTTTGTCTCTGCGCACAGCCTCATGACTTTTACTCAGATGCACGTAGAGTTTGCGTAAACGCTCGGAAGTTTCCGGGTTGGATTCGAAGAGCAATTGCTCCAGTTCTGACGGTGGTCGCGCACCCGGTTTTCGCAATACACCCAAACCGTAACCATGACGAAAGGCAAACGTCTCATGCTGTTGCTCGAGTTCATCCCACAGATTTCGCACACCGTAGTCGGGCAGTCTCGCCTCGATATCATGAAACAACAGGATGCCACCGGGGGCCAGCTTAGGGTACCAGGTATCGAAATCATGCTTCACTGCCTGGTAAGTGTGCAAACCATCTATATGTAGCAGTTCAATCGATTCGTCATCGAATTGAGTCACCGCGTCATCGAAGCGCATACGCAACAGATAGGTGAAGCCTCGATAATGTTCGCGCGCGTGATCTCGCACCCTGCTGAAAATCTCTTCCCCGTAAGCACCGGTGTGCTCATCTCCTTCCCAGGTGTCAACTGCATAGGCGATGGACTCAACATTCTGTTCCTGTGCTGCCTGACAGAACGTAAAAAACGACAGGCCTGAGTAAGTGCCCAATTCGACGATCAATCGTGGACGAATCGCTGCAACAATGTCATAACCAAAAGGCATGTGATCGATCCAGGTACTTAGTACGATGTGTCTGGCTTCGAAATCCAGAGACTGAGGGAGGTATACGGGCATGTTGTTACTTGTCGTCTGACCAGACTTGATCCAGTCTATCCTTAAAATTGTCGAACA
>JAKSCP010000305.1 GCA_022360535.1 Pseudomonadales bacterium
AATAACAGGAAACCGCTATGTCTGCTCCCAAGAAACCTCTCCTTTTTGCCTCCCTTGCACTAACTGCCTTTATCGCGCTGAATATTGGACAAGATCAGCTGCAGCAATCTGCAGAGGCGGTAAACAATGACCGCATGATCCCCCATTTCGTTGTGGATCCCTTTTGGCCCCAGCCCCTGCCCAATAAATGGATACTGGGCAGGACCATCGGTATTGCCATTGATGAGCGAGACCATCTATTTGTTGTCCATCGCGACCAGGACAGCATGTTCATGAGGCAGGCACTGGGCCTCGATAACGGCCAGGCTGAATGCTGCACGGCGGCACCACCTATCCTGGAATTCGACCAGGCTGGCAACCTTGTTAACGCCTGGGGCGGGCCGGGCGATGGCTACACCTGGCCAGAATCAAATCATGGCATCGAAGTTGGGCCGGACGGCAATATTTGGATCGGCGGCAACGGGTCTGGCGACTCTCATGTACTGGTGTTTACTCGTGATGGGCAATTCGTGCGGGAAATTGGTATTCCTGGCGAGCCGACCGACAGTTCAAGCACCGTCTCATTCAGTCGCGTTGCGGAGATCGCAATCGATGCCAATGCAGGGGAAGCTTATTTCGCAGATGGTTACGGCAACAAACGTGTGGCGGTGGTCGATGTGGCGACTGGCGCGTTCAAACGATACTGGGGAGCTTACGGAAACGAGCCTGTTGACGAGCGCGTGGTCTATGATCCCAATGAACCACTACCCCAACAGTTCGTCGGCCCAGTTCATTGCGCCGAACCCTCCAATGATGGATTAATCTATGTCTGCGATCGTGGCGCCGATCGAATTCAGGTATTCCGCCCCGATGGAACTTATGTCAAAGAAAGCCAGGTGGCGCCTTTAACATTGGCAGGTTCGACCTGGGATATCACTTTCTCGCCAGATGAAGAACAGGAGTTTTTATACGTTGCCGATGGAGGCAATTTCAACGTACACATTCTGGATCGAGATTCTCTCGAGGTACTGGCTGAATTTGGCGATGGAGGTAGACAGCCTGGATTATTTTTCGCCCCACATAGCATCGTCACCGACTCGGACGGCAACATCTATACAACAGAAACTTACGAAGGCAAACGAATTCAAAAGTTTCTGATGCAAGGAATGCGACCCATCACAGAGCACCGCCCTGGTGCTCCCTGGCCGGAAGGCGAAATTCACTAGAGCCATTATCGGGCCGACGCAGTCGGCCCAGGCCATGCTCCAGCTGAGACACGATGCAGTAAGGTTCCGTTCAGCTGGCTTGAACCAATAATACAGGTCAATTATTCTGCAATTGACCTGTATTATTTGAGTCAATTCGCAAACTACCAAGAAACACCCAACACGGACAAAACCTACCGATGAGACCGACTAAAGCCCTCAGCTATGTGATCGCCCTGCTATTCATTACCAACTTTTCTGCAGCCGAAGAACTCACCATCGACTTTTCTTATGAGCGTAATGTCAACATCGGCTCTATCCGTCCAGCATTGAAACTTGCTGAATTCGGCGATGATCGCAGCACTGCAGGCAATGCCCTGGTAGAAGACTACACAGTCAACGCACCACTGGCGGAGATTGTTCGTGATGCATTTGCGCAGGGTTTTGCCAAGGGTGAAGTCGAACTGGTAACCAGTGGCGAAGATATGCAGATCGTTGGCACTATCGTAAGCGCAGAAGCAGAATCAATTGATCGGGCTGGTGTACCTTCAATCCAACTCACCATTCGCACCAGGATTCAACTGCAAGGCGGGGGCCGCACTATTTGGGAGAACACGCTGTTTGGCCGAGGCAGAGTGCCTGAAACCGAAGGCATGGGTGCAGCGGTTAATGCATCGCTGGAAAGGATGGTCAGGGAACTGTTCAGCGACGACTACTTTCTGATTGAGCTGCAATAGCATTCAGTTAGTTGCAGCCCAACGAAGACTGCAAACTGAGACTAAGCGGCGTTTTGGCTCCTGGAAATAAATCCAGCGAGGTCAGCGCTTCAATTTCTTCTATACTGGTAACCAATTCACAATGATGAACGTGTACCGGTGTGTCCTGTCCAAGAAGAAACGCCGCCGCTCTTCCCTCCTGATCAACCACCACTTTGTAGAACCCGTCAGGAACTCGATGGGCACGCGCTGTGTTTAACAACCTTGGCTCAGCTTCACTGTTGAATGTTGGGCCGGTCACTACAAAAACCGCCCCTTCTCTGTTCACCAGATTCCGGATTGCCCAGTCCAATCCGTACCATGCACCTTGACTGAGGCTGTTGGTGCGGGCCACCGCATTGCTCAAATAATTCACTTCGTCCCAGTAAGGCGTGGCGGCAAAGCTCACCAGGGGCACATACTGGGCACGGATGTAGCCGGTGCTATCACTGGTCATGAAGTCTGCGCTGGTGAGTGTTTCAATGGCATAGTCATCGGCCATCGGCCGACGTGACAGGCTGGAGGCAATGCCGATCGCTCCCGCATCAACCTCATAAGCAACCCACTCGGCAGTCTTCAATTCAGAATTGTAGGAAAGCGCGTATATCGAGCGCACCAAGAGGTGATTGTTGGCATCAGCCCCTGTGGGGCAACCCAGGTAACAATGTTGAATCTGGTAGACCTGGGCAGCGGTGGGAGGAGCGAAGCCTGCCGTCAGAGTAATTAAAAGAAGAAAGAAGCCGTTTAAGAGCCGGGCAGCACCCGGGGCTGCCATTCGCCAACCTGGCACCCATGACCCGAAACCCTCCGAAAGACCGCTGTTCCTCATGACTTTGCCACATCTTCCATTTGCGTCAAAAACGGCCGCAGCATAGCAAGTTCACCCTGTTGGCGAAATATTACTCAATGACAAAAAACGAACGCTTTTTGGGCACCGGATTGTTAACAAAATGACCCACAGCAACGTCTATAGGTCAGGTTTCGAGCAAGCCACCAGAATCCATCAAGTTCGCTGAAAGGCCCGTGTTTTCTGGATTTGAACGAATCTAAGCCGAAATTTCGCAAAAACAGCTAAACAGATATTGAAATTTGGGCATTTTTTTAATTTTCAGGAAGCCATTTGATAGCACTCTCACTAGACTGCGAGCGTGAATTTAAACCTGCTTCAACCTGCAAAAAAGCTTGAGGAGAGCAACATGTTAAAAATCTCATCCCTTGCCAAGTTGGCTCTAGCTGGCACTCTGGCAGCCTATGTCTGTCTGCCTGCAAATGCCGCTGACCGCATCAGTGATTTTTCGCTGGTCGACCACAATGGCAAATTTTTCCAGCTTAGCCGTGCCGCAGATAACGAAGCCATCGTCATTCTGTCCCATGAGGACAGCCGCGATGTGCGCCGTGCTTACGGTGATTTGGAAGAACTTATCGAGCAGTTCGCTGATCAGCCTGTCGCTTTCTACCTGATCGACTCTACTGGAGCATCGGACAAAGTTGAAATGCGCGACGTAGCGGACGATGCCGATATCGCTCTGCCTATATTGATGGACGATACTCAATTGGTTGCCAAGGAATTGGGCATTGCCCGCGCTACTGACGTAGTGATCCTCGATCCCGAGTCACAAGAAGTTGTTTTCCGCGGTGCGTTGAATGACCGCTGGGCCGAGGGCAGCCGTTCTCGTCGTGCTTCCGAGCACTACGTAGCTGACGCGCTGACTGCGTTCCTTGCAGGCAACGACATCGCAGCCGAGCAGGTTGCCAGTAAAGGTGATGCAATCGAATTTGCCACACCTGATGCCGTGTCTTACGCCAACGATGTTGCGCCAATCCTGAAAGAGCGCTGCGTGACTTGTCATATGGAAGGTGGCATTGCTCCTTTCGCCATGACTAATCACCAGATGGTTCAGGGCTGGTCGCCAATGATTCGTGAAGTGCTTTACACCAAGCGTATGCCACCTGGTCAGATCGGTACTGAATATGTACACGATTTCCGCGATGTAGCCCACATCACTGTTGAGGAAACTCAAAAGCTGGTGAGCTGGATCGAAGCGGGTGCGCAGAACAATGACGGTGTCGACCCACTTGCTGAGTACAACCCTGAGCTTGTTAAGTGGTCATACGGCGAGCCAGATCTGGTTTACCAGATTCCTGCTCAGCAGATTCCAGCCACTGGTGTCCAGGATTACCGCAATATTGCGATGCCTCTGAACCTGGAAGAAGACGTATGGGTTAAAGCTATCGAATTCGAAGCTGGCGACACCACTGTTCTTCACCACATTATTGCTTTCGCTTACGGTCCTAACGGCGTAAACGAATTCGAAATTCTGAATCAGGGTATT
>JAKSCP010000502.1 GCA_022360535.1 Pseudomonadales bacterium
CGAGCGCCAGTCCCGACAGTGCCAGGTTGCTGCCTTCTAATTTAGTTCGATGGCTATGAGAGTTGTCCAATAAATGTTCCATGCGGGATACCAATTTGCCTGGCGATGAAAATACGCCTGTAGAAAGTTTGTATGGATGATTAGGTGTAAAGCCAAGCTCGATCAGGTTCACTATAGAGTTTGCATAGCTGCTGGTATCAACACCGGCTTCCAGTACAGAGTCATCGGCGACTAACTCAGAGAGGTAGTGAATTCTATTGCTCGCTAACCACACCAGTGGCTGGAAGAAAAACAGAGACTCTACTGCCTTTACCAAGAGGACTCTTAGAGGGTCGTGATTCTTGATATGACTGAGCTCATGCAAGAGCGTAGAACGAAGCTCCGAATCTGAAAGTTCCTTATAGTAACTTTCGGGAAAAAGAATGATGGGGCTTAGAATTCCGAAACTCACCGGTGAGTCTAGCTCATCTGTCAGCCTTACCTGGCATTTGCCGGAGTATCCGATCTGGTCTGCAGCTTCTTTGTAAAGACGGGAATTTCTTGTGCCGAGGATTGCGGTAGAGCTTTGCCTCAACTTAGCCAGTTGTATCCAACCTATCGGTATCCGCAGTATCAGGGTTAGCGCGATCAGGGCATAGGCAAACACAAGCCAGCTCCAAAACTGGACTCTGCCTAACACCGCTTTTGCCAAGCTAACTCCCAGGCTGACAAAAGAGGGTGCATCGCTCTGTGTTAGAGTCGATTCGTAAACGTTTGGCGTAGCTTCACTTGAAAGCAGATTTGTCTCGCTATTTCCTGTCAGAGCCTCTGTATTAGGAAGTTCAAAGGCGATGGCAAAGTAGTGGTCAGCTCTGGTTGCAGGCGAGAGATTAGCCAAAAGAGTGATAGCGGGAACAATCATTAGTGCCCAAAACCATAGGGTCTTTCTGGCATTGGCTGGAGAGTTCTTCAAGAACTGCTCAGCAAGCAAGACAGTGACAAGAAAAAAGGTTGATTGGATCAAGAAGACAACTATTGCCATTGGCGACAGAAGGAGGAGATTAGCCAAGCTCATTTTTTCTGATCCCCTTCATAGTCCGAAATCATTGCCTTGATCTGTTTCAGCTCGCTTTCACTCACCAGGTCTCGATTGAGCAATGCCGTGAAAAGGCCAGTAGCTGACCCAGAGAATGCCCGATTCAACGCATCCCGAATGAAATTTTGCTGAAAGTCATCGGCAGCTATGGCTGCGTTATAGACATAGGCTCTGCTCACTTGCCGGCGAGAAACAAATCCTTTCTTTTTCAGGATTGAAAGCATGGTGCGGATGCTGGGTAGGGCAAGAGGCCGCCCGTTGTCAGCTAGCTGCTGTCTGAGAAATTCCACTGATACATCGTCGTTTGCCCAGATGATCTGCATCAGCTCCAGTTCCAGCTCCGTTAACAGTGGGGTCTTCTTCATTAGTCTGTTTACTCTTGGGTGTCTTTTTATAATCTCTAAGAGCGAAAAGTTTCGCTGATAAAAGCACGCACGCCAAACTGAGTCAATACTAAAAGCGAAAAATTTCGCTTTTAGTATTGAACAGCCACAACGCTGCGGCTGAATTCCTCGCCCCAACCGCTCCCGAATTGATATAGGTCATGATCTCTGGCCCCGAATTGGCCCAAAGTAAAGACTGCAACAATGTGGCTGGAGGCCCTGTGATACCTGAATTCTTCAGCCAGTCGGGTGCTTCTCGAGAATTAAACCGAATCCAGATTTAGAAGCGACAATTTAGGAGTAACACATGCAAAAACTGATACTTGGATTGTTAGTGGCCTGCTTGGCTTCAATCGCAGGCGCAGTTGAACGAGTGGGGGACTTCACCCTGCTGGACCAGAATGGCGCGTCTCATTCCATGAGCTGGTATGACGACCAGAATGCCGTGATATTTCTCACCCAGGCAAATAGTTGCGACTCACTGAACGGCGTGGCATCTGCCTTTGACGCAGTTCGTGACCGTTATGCCGGTGTGAATTTCCAATTTATGATGCTGAATGCGGAAGGCAGTGTCGATCGCGAGGCAGTATCTGCCGCAGCTGCTTCCTACGGCTCAGATTTGCCTATCCTGATGGACGAAACACAGATGGTTTCTCAGGCGATGGAAATCAGCCGAGCCGGTGAAGCCATTGTGTATGACCCCAGGTCATTCCGCATTGTGTATCGTGGCCCGGTTGAAACACACCTCACTGCGGCTCTTGATGAAATCGCTGCCGGCGAGGCAGTAACCAACGCCCAGATGCCAGTGAGTGGTTGTGAAATTGCTTATGGCATGACTCCTGATGCATCGATTTCCTATGTTGATGAAGTTGCTCCCATCCTGGCCGAGAATTGTGCAACCTGTCACCGTGAAAATGGCATTGCGCCGTTTGCCCTGAACAATCACCAGGCCGTGCAGGGTTGGTCTCCAATGATCCGCGAGGTGGTGATGACAAGACGTATGCCACCCGGGCAGATTGATCATCACGTCGGCAAATTCGACGGTGCTCC
>JAKSCP010000400.1 GCA_022360535.1 Pseudomonadales bacterium
GGACTGGCGGGACGTAATCTCGACCCTGGTGACTTCGGCTGAAGCCAAAGATATAGATAGAAGGAAGATCAAGCAGGAGGATTGAATCAGTGTGCGCATAGTGAACTCTCGCCTACAGCATTAACTCAGTGAATGCGCCAAAGATTCGTGCTTATTCAGAGCTGTGTCAAGAGTAGATCAGTTGGCTGTCACACGTGCGCTGGCATTACGAGCCGCGCGGCGTTGGGAGATTACCGGCATCAATGCGGTTAGGGCCGAACCGATGATCAGCAGCAAGGCACCAAGAATGGATAGCAAGGACAAGCGATCGGAAAACGCGTAGTCAGGATTAAAGAAAACGATCAGTTTCAAACCCATGATGGTGAACAAAGGTGCCAGCGCCAGGGTCGCGCTTACCTTGGAGGCGTCCCAAAGATTGAGCGCCTCGGCAAAACTGCCATAAGCGATAAGTGTATTGGCGCAGCAAAAGATCAATAACCACCATTGAAATTGTGTTAACTGTAGTAGCGCCGAGGGTGTGATGATTGGAATCAGCACTATGGCTGAAACAACATAGATCGAAAACAGTATCTGCACGGAAGAAAAATCATGCAGTAAGCGTTTTTGCAGCAAGGCGTAAACGGTCCAGGTAATTGCTGCCGCCACCACAATCAAGACACCAATGGTTTCCTGATTGTCCAGAGAAGCAAGCACCTGCAAGCGGTCATTGAAAAATAACAGTAAGCCAAGCACGATAAGACCGGTGCCAATTTTCTGAATACCAACGAAGGGCTCTTTATAAACAATCACGCCACCAAGAATCAGGAACAACGTTGTCAGTTGAATTACCGCTTCACTGGTTTCCGCATTGACGTAATTCAGGCTAAGAGAAAAATAGTAGTAGTTTCCGCACAACCCTAAAGCCGCAATAAAGAGCAACCAACGTTCCTTAACGGGAACTTTAAATATCGGTGGCAGACTGTTCTTGTAAGCCAACCACAACCCCAGTACCAGGCCCGCGACCATAAAGCGATACCAGACCACCGTACTGGCATCCATGCCGGCTAACAGTTCTTTTAGGGCAATGGGTAGCAATCCCCACAACAACGCTGCGGTGAGCGACAACAGGAATCCTGCCACATGATTTTGCTGGGCCTGGCTCATTCTGGATGTGTATCTGTACTAAAGAACGCGCTGCTGCGCGAGAGAGCAGGCATCGTATCACGAATTACCAAACTCGTGAGCAACAAAATGAAAACTACGAAAGCTTAATATGGCGCGAGAAGCGAGCGCTGAGAAATTCCATCTGGTCTGCCAACACCGCGTGGTTCGACAGATATAAGAACTCATACTGATTGGGAACGAATGGAATGGCCAACAATTCCATGTTCGCCTCTTCCGGTGATCTATCGGCTTTACGGTTGTTGCAGCGACGACAGGAAGTGACCACATTGGTCCAGATGTCCCTTCCGCCACGAGAGATAGGAATGACATGGTCACGAGAGAGATCGCTCACCCCAAATTCATAACCACAGTAAAGACAGATGTTCTTGTCCCTGCGGAATAAAAATTTGTTCTCCAAAGGCGGATCAAAATTGTCATTATGGACCTTGCCATCGCAGGCTACGATACTTGGCAGTTTAAGAATGGATTGCACGCCTTCGCGATTGTAGCCGCCACGAATTTCCATGACGGTATCGCCCAAGGACCAAATGACGAGGTCTTTTACCAGGAGCGTCGCAGTCTCTTCCCGGGTTAGCCAACTAACCGGGATGCCAGCTTTATTCAATCGTAGAATCTTGGCATTCAAGTTCGATCACCTGATTCGACTGCGTAGGCCTGAGAGTTTACACGGTGGTACGTTGACTTGCACTACCGCGACACATTCTCTACGTGTGTTATCGGCGTAATTTTTTCGGACTGAATATTCCAATCGAAAATTGGACAAACAATGTCACGTTCTGTGACGGCAATGGCTTTTTAACTGGCTTATGTGACAGAGTTGTCACCATTGATAGCGTGGTAGCGGGCAGCTAACCCAGCAATCGCTCTTGCATCCTGACCCAGCCACCATTGCTCAGCCAGTAGCCGAGCTGCAGCAGAAGAGCCAGCGCGACGAAGATTGGCAATGTTCCCAGATCCCGACCGCCTACGCGAAAATAGAACACCGCATTGTAGTTACGATCTTCGGAAGGGTGTTCGGCAGTCACCACACCAATATAAGTACCCTTCTCCTCGAAGGTATAGCTCGCCCGGTAAAAGCCGCCTTCTTCGATAGCAGCGGGTTGGTAATAGACCGTTGCCGCATCCAGGTCCTCTATGGCTTCGATATCTTCCCACGATGCGTAACGACCTACTTCGTTGACATCTTTTACGATACGAAAGTCGATGGACATTTCCGTCAACAGATCGTGAAGATATTCCATCACGAACACAGAACTGGTCACTTCAGGAATATCTTCGCAGAACTCTTCAGTTTGTGATGTTTGCGGCTGAAACACCGTGAAATGAGCCTGCATGAAATTAATATTAATCACGCAGAGATCGTCTTCGAAGGCGACACCACCGTGGGCCTGTGCTCGGTTGACTACCAAGAGCAACAAGAGAGGAAAGAAATAAAGTCGAAGTGAATTCAAAACTATCAGTATTGCGATGTTGTTAATCTGAGTCTATTCGGTTCAGAAACTCTATATAAAGAAGAAAGAGTAATTCGGTCAGCTGACCTACCAGGGAATGGGACTGCCATCATAATTGAAGAACTGGCCGCTATTGCTTTGACTCAAATTGTCGATTACTCCCATCATTCCACTGACACTGGTTTGAGTATCGATTAAGGCATTGGGCCCACCCATGTCAGTGAGCACCCAACCTGGATGCACGACTGCCACACTGAATCCTTCGTTTGCCAGATCTACTGACAAACTACGCACGGCAGAATTCAAAGCTGTCTTGGAGCTGCGATAGATGTAACTGCCACCACCTTTGTTGTCATCGATGGATCCCATCTTGGAAGTAATATAAACGAGCTTCTTGTCCCCACCCTGACGCAAGCTGCCAATAATGTGTTGGGTTAACAGTAAAGGTGCGATGGCATTCACTTGCATGACTGTTGTCCAATCAGCAGCATCCACATTCCCAAAGCTCGCGTCGCGTGGCCCGTAGACACCGGCGTTATTGATGAAC
>JAKSCP010000504.1 GCA_022360535.1 Pseudomonadales bacterium
ATCCGTTGCGGAGAGAAGTGTCTGAAGCCTACTTGTTACCCAGCCTTGAGTTACTGCAAGAGATTCAGATTACCGGAGATATTTTCTTTCCGGCGCGTTGGCTTGGTGCCAGCCTCGCCAACTACAACTCAGCAACAGCGGCTGCAACTGTGCGAGATTTTCTGGCAGAGAGGCCTGACTACAACAGGCAGTTAAGACTGAAAATCTTGCAGGCGGCGGATGATTTGTTTCGGGCGGAGAGGTTGCGAAGAGAGCAGTAGTAACTGCGTGGTGATTTTGAAAGCAAGCATAGAGTAGTACCAAATCTACTGTATATATACTCTGACCTCATTGATTAAAGTGTTATGTCCAGTTCAACTCCCCTTCGTAAAACCAAGATAGTCGCCACTGTTGGTCCGGCCTGTGACACCGTTGAGATTCTCTATCAGATGATCGACGCTGGGCTCAGCGTGGTGAGGCTCAATCTCTCTCACGGAGATTACACTGAACACAGTCAGCGTGTGCAACGCATTCGTGAAGCGGCACAGTTGGCAGATGCGCATGTGGCCATCATGGTGGACACCAGAGGTATCGAAATCCGCACTGGTACTCTGGCTGAGGGGCCAGTGCAACTGCATCCGGGTCAAAGCTTTTCTTTGTTCACTACCGAAAAACCTGGTACCGATGAAGGCGTCAGCATCAGCTACCGAAACCTGACCACTGAAGTAAGTGCAGGAACCACCATCCTGCTGGACGATGCGGCAATAGAGTTGTTGGTTACAGCAGTCAGTGCCGAGGTCATCAACTGCGAAGTCGTTCACGGTGGAGAGTTGGGTGAACGCAAGAGTGTGAATATCCCTGACGTGCAACTCTCTATAAGCGCTCTGAGTCCAGAGTATCTACACAATCTGCAGGCTGAAGTTGAATTCGCTGTGAGTCATGAGGTGGACTACCTGGCCGCGTCTTTTGTGCAGTCCGGTGAAGAAGTGGAGCACATTCGCGACTTGCTGAAGACAGGCGGGCGGGAGATTCCCATCATCGCTAAGATCGAGAACCGCGCCGGTGTGGCGAACCTGGAAGCGATCGTTGCTGCAGCCGATGGCATCATGGTGGCCCGTGGCGACCTGGGCGTGGAATTGCCATTGGCAGAAATTCCCAGTACTCAGAAAAAACTGATTCGAAGCACAGTCAGCAACGGTAAGCCAGTGATCACCGCCACCCAGATGCTGGCAAGCATGGAAACCAATCCCAAACCGACCCGGGCAGAAGCCAGCGATGTGGCCAATGCCATCCTGGACGGCACGTCGGCAGTAATGCTGTCTGGTGAGACTGCAGTCGGTAAATACCCGGTGCAGGCCATCGAGACCATGGCCGAGATTGCCCTGCGGGCAGAAGCCTCGTTGCGTGACTATGGCTATCTGCAGGCGATTCGTGAGTCCGCCACCAACAAAGTTGCCGAGGCTATCGGTCAGGCGGCCGCGCAATTGGCGGAACAGTTACAGGCCGCCGCGATTATGTCGCTGACAGACAGCGGCTTCACGGCGCGATTGATCTCCAAGCATCGCCCTGAATCAGCAATTATCGCCGTCACCAATGACAGTAATGTCGCCCGAAGACTGGCTATGAATTGGGGAGTCATTCCGTTGCTATGTCACAGCGAAGCAACTCAGAGCGATGAGGCCCGTGCCGAATTCGGTTGTGTGCGCGCATTGGAACTGGGCTATCTGGATCGGGGCGACACTGTAGTAGTCACCCACGGCTCGCGGCCCGGCATGGGCGGTACCGATTTGATTCGGGTGGTGACAGCCTGACCCTTTTACTGGGAGCATGCTAGTAACGGTTCTCATGAAGTGGCGGGCCCACCAGGAGATGAACCTGGGACCGACAGATTATGAGTACTGTTACCCCTACCTTAATCTAATCTGCCTACATATCGCTTACGTTGGAATTTCTGCGTCTTGAACTCGTTACGCTGCTATTTGGTATTAGCTGACATCTATCGATATTTAGGGCTGCGTTTCTTTGCGCCTTGGGAAAAGGCAGTAGGGATATAGAGGACGCTAAGCAGTAGATTTTTTGGAATCGGAATAGTTGACTTGTTGGAATGCTCGCTATGCTAGACTCTCTCGTCAAATAATAAGTTAAAAAGCAGGAAGCCAAAATGGGCAAGCTGTTAGAGAAATTTCAAGTTTCAACTCCGTCTCTGTTTCGTAAGTCAACTTACGCTACTTTCGTTCTGGTTCTCTTAGCCGTGGGATCTCAATTTACAGATCGCTTTACTATTGAGGCACAAACCAACGTAGCAGATTCTCCCGAGGGGTTGATTGAGCTATGGGAAGCGGGACAAACGGCCTTTGGCCAATACGTGACAGGAGTGCCTTTTACCGTTGAGACGGGACGCGATCTCGCCGCGAACCCGCTATTGGATTATGCCTTTCTGAATCTGGAGCAAGACTACAATATCAACTCAGCGCTTGACCTGGCAGAGGGCCTCCGAAGTGGCGCAGGAAGTCGCGCAGAAGGGGCTGCGATGGACTTACTGGTTCGCATTCCGCCCATGTCTGAAGCCGGTGTAGAAACGTCACGGCAGCGAGTCAAAGAGCTCCTTGCCATGGGAGTGGATGGCGTGGTTTTCCCCCATGTGCGCAGTGCAGAGGAGGCACACACGGCGGTTTCCTTTTTCGAAGGCGTCGACGTGTGGTCCCCCGCTAACCCGGAGGGTGACATCGTGGTAATGCTCATGCTCGAAACGCTCGAGGTATTTGCTGAGCTTGAGGAAATTGCCGATATTCCAAACTATAGTGCATTGGCTTGCGGAATCGGCAGTCTGACTTACGCCTTAGATGGTGATCGCGAGACTGCCGAGAAAATGAATCTCGAGGTTTTGGCGCAAAGCCAGCGCGTAGGTATGGCAGATATGATCACTGCCAATACCGAATCGGTAGCCCGTCGTGTCAACGAGGGTTTTCTTGGTTTGCTCGTGTACGGCCCCGAGGCAAATGATGTCATTCGATTGGGCAGAGCCGCAGCCGGTCGTTAAATTTATTGCCCACCCATCATAGAAACCAACCCTTCGAAGAAAATCGGTACCAAATAAAATGACGTTTCAACTCAAGCGCAATGGGTCAGGTCAATCTGCATCTGCCTACAGATTTTCTATGTTCATTTATATGGTGCTTTCTGCTGGGGTGTTGAGTTTCTCAAGTTTTGTCAGCGCGGCGAGCGCGTCCGAGAGC
>JAKSCP010000426.1 GCA_022360535.1 Pseudomonadales bacterium
GACAACCCGGCTACGCAAGCGATTGGCGAATCAGACCGCATGACCTTGAGATTCCGTAAGCCGGAATAACCAACACAAGTTGACTCAACAAAAAGTCCCGGCTCGCCACCGGGACTTTTTCTTTCTGCTATGTGCTTTTTGTGAATTCGAGCTCAATTTAGGTCATTAGCTACATTCTCAGACCTGAATGGTGACTGACTGCGGGCGATGGTCGCTTGGCAACTGCGCCCGACCGTTCAGATCGTTCCGAATGTGGTTGTTGAAGATATCATGCTCGATCCTGCCGTCGGCAATCCGATCGTTGCCATGCCAGAAAAGACCGGGAGACACAAAAATATGATCCAGCAATATCTGTTTGTCTCGCCCTTCCACAAAATCGAAAAACTCCGCTGTATAATTCAACTGCTCCGGCATCAGATCCACGAACGTATGCCGAAGCATACGTCTGGGAGCATACGGGGAACCTGCGATCAGGCCCGCAACATTATGCGTTAAATAGGTTTGTTCAAAAAAATCCAAGCCTGGTCCGTCATTGAGATCTCCCGAAACAATGAGCGGTGCGTCTTGGCTCTGATCAAGTATACGATTAATGTACGTACGTACACGCATTGCCTCCGCGGAAATTCGCCGCCGAGCTTTTAAGGCCAACTCGATGAACTCTTGGCGTCTCGCCGGGTTTTCCCACATGCTTCGTCCGTTATGCACATACTTCGACTTAGTATGTAGATTAATCGAACGCAATTGCCTCTGACCCTGATCTCCGTCTATGTCAATCAGCAGAACTAAAGGAGGACGGGTAAAGTAGTAACCATCGGGCACCATATCACCGTCGACATCGACATCCCAGGCATCGTCGAAATCGATGCCATGCTCGTCATCTATGGCCACAGCATTCTGAACGATTTGAGAATCGTTGTTTACTAAAGTGTACAGCTTCTGCTGGCCTTTGCCTGCGGGGCCATATACGGTGTACTGGGAGCCCAAGAAGTTCGAAACAAACAAAGCCATTTCGCTTAACCGACTTGGACCTTCCTGGATCGTGATAACGTCTGCGTCTATCTCGGTAATCACATTTGCCGCGCGGGTTGCCAGTTCTGCCACGTCAGCCACTCCACTGATCTGCGGTCGTAGCTGCGGAGCACCGTCGCTGTCGCCAGTAAACCACCGATTCATCCACTCAATATTCCAATTTGCAAATTTAAAATCTGCCATGGCAGCACCTCCTGAAAGTTGTGGGAATCAACCACAACTTATCGGAGGCTTGACTGAATGTCCATTTGAAAATCTTGACAGTTAGATTACTGGATTTGACGGAGGCAAAGGGGTGCTGGCGGCAGCATCAGGTTACCGCACCAGAAGTAGACTTCTACTATTCAAATAGCAAACCCAGGTCTGAAGCCCTTCACCCCAATCGTGACCTTTCCTCTGCTGTTCCGTCAAAGCACTTGAGACTTCTAATCTCCACAGTTCTTACAACGAGTTTCATATGCATAGATTTTTGAACTTTCTCTACAGATATTTTGAGCGTCTGAATAGTTGCAGACCGAACAGGACTGTCTACCTGGCTTCGGTGTTTGTCTTCCTGCCTTGTTTCAGCGGCTTTGGAATAACGACCGCTTACGGTCAGAGTGCAATCCCAACAGCGGCGCGCATAGAAATCATTAGTTTCCATAGCGAAGTTTTTGAGAATGATCGGAATCTCAGAATCTGGCTCCCTCCAGGCTACGGAGATGATCCGCGACGAACCTATCCCGTTCTATTTATGAATGATGGCCAAAACCTTTTTGATGCCGAAACATCGTTTTACACATTTGCAGAATGGAGAATGGATGAAACAGCGCTTGCGTTAATTAACGCGGGAGAAATAGAACCACTGGTAATTGTTGGAATCGATAATGCAGGTCGCAGAGATCGCCCAAACGAATACTTGCCCTGGGAAGATGAGTACTTAACACCCCCCGTACCCGACCCTCAAGGTGACCAGTACCCCGACTTTCTGTTTGATGAGGTTATTCCTTTCGTGGAACAAAACTATAGAGTTCTATCCGAGCCGGAAGGACGTGGCTTGGGAGGCGCCTCCTATGGAGGATTAATCTCTATCTATACTACAGCACTGCACGGAGACAAGATCGGAAAACTGTTACTTGAGAGCGCATCCGCATACGTCAACGATGGCGCAGTGCTCGATCTTGCTGAGCAAGCGAATGCATGGCCGGAGCGTGTCTACATCGGCATTGGAACACATGAAGGAGCAACGGCATGCCGGGCTGACAACGTTCAGCTGGAGCCAATTGCCGATATGCGGCGGCTGCAATCAATACTGTTGCACTTTGACCCCAGGATGTCACTCGAAGTTGTAATTGAGGAATGTGGAATACATCATGAAGACGCGTATGCGCGACGGCTACCAAACGCACTCCGCTTTCTCTACGGACCCGACTAATATTCGAACGGAATAAGCTATACAAAGAGATTATGAATGTCTGTTTCGTGCCAGAAGCGGACCTACCGTGCATGTTTGGTCAACGATAAACTTTTAGTATTTCGCTTAAGCAATCTACTGCAGGAACAATTCTCGTAGTTTTCCCAAATTGGGATTAGAGTTAAAGCAATTGTTTACATTGCACAGAATTGCGTATGCCACCCCTTCAGCTCTGTTTAATCTAAGTATCGCACTCCCGCCAATAGAGGCGCCCCCATGACCGATCCATGCTCCATCATTACTATAGGTTTGCCATCCTAAGCCATACTCTCGATTAGCCGATACACCTTCATTAAGCTCTGCTGGAGTGAACAATAGCTCTAGTGTCTCGCGGCCGAGTA
>JAKSCP010000505.1 GCA_022360535.1 Pseudomonadales bacterium
ATAACTCGCTCAGCGCGTTTTAACAAACTTTTCCAACGTTCACGCCATTGTTCCGCATCAACGCCTTTGGGAAATGGAATAGCGTCGGCGCTCAAGGCATCTCGGCTGCGCGGCTCGACACAGAAATGTCCTCGCTTGTCGACAAGAGCCGGGTTTACATGCAAAAAATAATAGTCATGCAGAGTAATGTCATAGGGCACGTCCAGCAACTGAAGCAGGTCGTAGATGCGGCCCTCCCACCCTTTCACATGGTGGATGTGAATTCGGGCCAGAGATAAGGAGAAGAGGAAGTTTTTAAGCGCATTAAAGTCTTCAAACGGAAACTCAAACAAACCACCAGTCTCAACATTCGGAAACACCAGCCGCATACAGTTGGTCTGAGGCACCAGCATCGCATGTTGTTGACGATCGCTGCTGAACGCAGACAACTCAACGACATGTTTGTCAGTTCCTCCTCCAATGCCGTGGCTTATATGCAACACCATGGGCGTGCCTTGCTTGCTTCGCAATATTAGCTCAGCAGCGAAACGCCAGCGTCGCGCAGGATCGTCGGCAATATGCTGGGCCACCTCAGCGTGATAGCTCGGATACTTACGATCCAATGTCACCATTGCCTGGCGCACTAATTCCTGTTTTTCTGCTCCGAAAGACACTGCTCCGTGGTGATGCACATAGACGTTGGTAGCTAACAGATGGGTGAAGTTAAGTGCAGAAGCCCGCATACAAAAATCGTTCTCTTCGCCATAGCCGCGCCCGTAAGTCTCGGCATCAAACATACCAATGCGATCAATGCATTCTCGTTTGATAAACATGCAAAACCCGACCGCAGTGGGAATCTGAATAGCTGGAGAATCCAGGGCCGCAAAGGCCTCGTCAATGGTGTCTACGTCATAGTCCTTGTAAACATCATTCGACTCACAAATGTTCGGCCAGCTGCAAATTTCCGCGTTGTTTGAAAAAGGTGTGACCGTGGCGATGTTCGAACTGGTGTAGGCATGCTTAACGATTCTATCCAGCCAGTCATTGGCCACCAGGGTATCACTATTAAGCAACAGCACATCCCGGTCGCTGCGTTGAATACCACGATTTATACAGCGCACGAAACCAAGATTAGTTTCATTAATGATGAGCGTAATTTTTTTCTGACTGGCAAGTTCGAGTAGTCGATTACGCAGCAATAGATCAGGGCCTGCATCGAATAACACGACTATTTCGGCGCGTGCGCTTAGCTTGGGCAGGGATTCACAGACACTTTCGATACAGGCAAGGGTTTCATCAGTCCCTGCGTAAACTGGAATGATGATATCTACTTTTTTCTTCTTACTATCCACAAGCTTCTATCAAGACTTTCCAGGACTTACATCGAACCGGTAGCACACTAAATTTCTCTGGCGATTAACAACTTCATAATCTCATTGCTACCGCCATAAATTTTCTGCACACGACTGTCCGCATACATCTTCGCAATGGGGTATTCCATCATATAACCATAGCCACCGAAGAATTGCAGACAGGTATCGACGATCTCGCATTGCTTTTGAGCAGTCCACCATTTCGCCATGGAGGCAGTCGCCGTATCTAAGTTACCTTCCAGCAACTTCATAGCGCAATCGTCAATGAAGGTTCGGGCGATACGAGCCTCGGTGATGCATTCAGCCAATTTGAACTGTGTGTTTTGGAAATCCAGAATGCGCTTACCAAAGGCTTTGCGTTCTTTGACATAGTCAGAAGTCAGGCGTAACGCAGTCTCCATAGCAGCGACCGCACCCACGGCGATAATCAGCCGCTCCTGGGGTAACTGCTCCATTAGCTGAATGAAGCCTTTGCCTTCGGCGGAACCCAACAGAAATGACGAAGGCACCCTCACATCATCAAAAAACAGTTCTGCCGTGTCCTGTGCTTTCAGGCCCAGCTTCTCGAGGTTCCGGCCACGAGTGAATCCACCTTCGCCTTGCACAGCATCGGTTTCAACCATGATCAGGGATATTCCCTTGGCTTTCTCATTGGGGTCAGTCTTGGCTACGACACATACCAGGTTGGCGGTCATGCCATTGGTAATGAAAGTCTTCTGACCGTTAATGATGTAATCGTCACCGTCCTTGATCGCTGTCGTGCCAACTGCTTGTAAATCCGAACCTGTGCCAGGTTCCGACATGGCTATGGCTGCAACTAATTCACCACTGGCCATTTTTGGCAGCCAGCGCTGTTTCTGTTCGTCCGAGCCATAGGCAGAGATATAGTGCGCAACGATGCCAGAATGCACACCGTTTCCGAAACCAGTGACATTGGCCTTGTTGAGTTCTTCCACCAAAACCATCTCGTGACGAAAGTCGCCGCCACCGCCTCCCCATTGCTCTGAGATCGACGCGCAGAGCAATCCCGCTTCACCAGCTTTGTTCCAGGCGTCCCGATCTACAAATCCTTGCTTGTCCCATTTGGTGGCGTGGGGTGCAAACTCACGCTCGACGAATTTCTTCACGGCATCTCGCAAGATGCCGAGTTCTTCATCCATCCAGGGGGATTCATAATTTTCTAACAATGACATAAGCGCTCAATTAGTTTGGTAGCGAATTCATACGTTCAATAATCATGGCATTCGCGGTGCCGCCACCCTCACAGATGGCCAACAAACCGTATTGTTTCTCTTGCCGCTCCAGTTCATGCACCAGGGTGGTCATGAGCTTGGCTCCGGTCCCCCCAAGCGGATGACCAAGCGCCTGCGCCCCGCCATTCACATTGAGCTTGTCCATGTCAGCACCTACCGCTTTGGCCCAGGCGAGCGGAACAGACCCGAAAGCCTCATTAACCTCGTACAAATCGATGTCTTCGATACTCAACCCAGCCTTATCCAGTACTTTCTCAGTGGCGGGAATAGGACCTTCCAACATGATGACTGGATCCGACCCAACGACCGCTAAAGAATGAATTTTGGCTCGCACCGGCAAATTGTATTTCTTCACGGCGTCTTCATTGGCAACCATAATAGCCGCCGAACCGTCACTAATTTGGCTGGCTGTACCAGCAGTGATAACACCATCTTCACGTAACGGATTAAGTCCCTGCATACCTTCAAGTGTGGCTTCGAATCGTATGCCTTCATCAATTTCATGCAGATCGTCGCTGCCATCCTCCAATTTAATTGGTAATGGCACTACTTCCTTCTTGAAATAACCATTATTAGTCGCTTCGGCAGCACGTTGGTGGCTTAGCAAGCCAAACGCGTCCAGATCTTCACGGGTGATTTCGTATTTCTCTGCCAGTAATTCCGCACCATCGAATTGGCTGAATTGAATGCCTGGATACTGCATTTCCAGTCTTTCACCCTTAGGCTTACCGCGTCCTTTCTCCAACCCGTCACGGACATTGGAGCCGATCTCGACGGTGCTCATTGCCTCGACGCCGCCGGCGATCACCACATCTTGAGTACCAGACATGACTGCCTGAGCTGCGAATTGAATTGCCTGCAGAGAAGAACCACACTGCCTGTCGACAGTTGTGCCTGGCACCTCCAGCGCCAACTTCGAAGACATCGAAACGTTGCGGCCTAAATTGCTCGCCTGAGAACCAATCTGCATCACCACTCCGAAGATCACATCGTCTACCTGATCGTTAGGAATACCGGTTCGATCCACCAGTTCATCGACCACCATGGCACCCATGTCCACCGGATGAATATTACTTAGCCGCCCGTTCTTTCTGCCTGTTGCTGTGCGCACGGCGCCAACGATATACGCGTTAGCCATTTGGAGTCCTCACTGTCTAAATCAATAACTCTATATATAAATGAAACAAGAATTTGTAATGGGTCTGTTTTCTAATCACAGCAGCTTGCTAATGGATACATTTAGCGAAGAAGCTCTTCTGTGATTTATATCGCTGGCATTCGAATTCCAGCATCCAGACGAATCGTTTCTCCATTAAGATAAGAGCAACGAACGATATGAGCCACCTCTTCGGCAAACTCCTCTGGATTTCCAAGCCGTTTTGGAAACTGTGTGATCGCTATCAGCGGTTCTTTCACTTCATCTGGGGCGGCCGCCAGTAACGGTGTTTCAAACACGCCTGGCGCCACAGTCATGATACGAACTCCACGCTTGGCCAGATCCCTGGCGATCGGGAGTGTCATTGCCACGATACCGCCCTTGCTGGCTGCGTAACCAGCCTGTCCAGTTTGACCATCGAAAGCGGCAATAGAGGCCACGTTAATAATGACCCCCCGCTCCTGATCCTCTGTCTGCGGCTCATTTAGCTGCATAACTTCGGCGCATAAACGCAACACATTGAACGTTCCGATCAAGTTGACCCGCACAATGTGTTCGAATTTTGCCAATGGCATCGCCCCGTCCTTACCAACCGTGCGTGCAGCGCCGCCGATACCGGCAGAATTGACGTTGATATGGATAGTGCCAAAGTTTGATTTGGCTTTGCCGATAGCAGCGGCAACCGCGTCCTCGTCGGACACATCGCCAGCATGCCAGGCTGCCGCCGAGCCTAGTTCTGCCGCAGCCTGTTCCAGGGCCTCGGCATTAAGGTCAAATAAGAAAACATTTGCTCCGGACTGCACGAAATTCTTGGCCGTAGCCAAGCCTAGTCCGGACGCGCCGCCTGTAATAAAGGCGGTTTTATCCTGTAAATCCATACTGCTTTTCGTTCCCCCTTTGCGCAGTGATGTCCACAAAACTGCCGCGCAAGAATAATCCATCGCTGATTAAAAGGAAAATTCGGGAATTTCGGGGTTTCTGCAGGTTTTGTGGCTGGATGGGGGTGTTGGGGATTTTTGTTACCGGAATTGGGATTGCTTCTTGCCCTAGAAGAATCAGCGCCTCAAGAAAAGGACGGAGTACATGCACTAAGCCAACAATTCTTTATCGGCATCCCTTCTTGCTCTAGCAAGATCACACATAAATAGAAGGCTCGAGTGTATTTTGGGAGTCAGTTCCCATATGATTCACGGGCATGAGTGACTCTAGGCAAAACAGTACAGCAAAAGGCCCATTGGCGGGTATCCGAGTGGTGGAGATGGCGGGGATTGGCCCCGGCCCTTTCACCGCTATGATGCTCTCCGATATGGGAGCGGAAGTTATTCGCGTGGATCGACTGGCGCAACAAGGTACTGGTCACCGCGCAAATGTATTGAATCGAGGTCGTAAATCAATCGCCCTCGATTTGAAAAATGAACAAGGTGTGGCAACCGCATTGCGACTGATTGATCAGGCCGACGTCGTGGTCGAGGGCTTTCGCCCTGGCGTTATGGAAAGACTTGGGCTTGGCCCTGAAGTTTGTCTGGAGAGAAACCCGCGCCTGGTGTTTGGACGCATGACCGGCTGGGGACAATCCGGTCCGCTGTCACAGGCAGCGGGTCACGACATCAACTATATCTCCATCGGCGGCGCGCTCGGCGCAATGGGATACGCCGACCGTCCTCCAGCCCCACCGCTAAACCTGGTTGGTGACTTCGGTGGCGGTGCCATGTATTTGTTGACTGGCATTTTGGCCGCCCTGGTTGAAAGAAGTAGCTCCGGCAAGGGTCAGGTTATTGATGCTGCGATGACCGACGGTACTGCGAGTCTGCTAACCCCCTTTTATGGCTTGATGGCCATGGGACTCTGGACTACTGACCGCTTTAACAATCGTCTCGACGGTGGCGCCTACTACTACGGCAGTTATGAATGCAGTGATGGCAAATACATTTCTATTGGCTCGTTGGAACCACAGTTTTATGCGTTACTGTTGGAGAAAGTCGGCATCGACGATCCGGATTTTGAAGATCAGCTAGATCAGGAAGGCTGGCCTCGCAAACGGGAGAAGCTGGTTGAACTTTTTAAAAGCAAAACCCAGCAACAGTGGTGCGACATCATGGAGGGCACCGATGTTTGTTTTGCTCCAGTTCTGAATCTGGCAGAGGCGCCAGCTCACCCACACAATCAAGCGCGAGAGA
>JAKSCP010000211.1 GCA_022360535.1 Pseudomonadales bacterium
TGGATTAGACGTTTCTTCGCAGGGACATTCGGGTTTCTGGGTGCGAGGTTGGCACTGTCCGACTAGCGCGGACTGTCTTATGACAGAGCACTACTCACTTTCTGGTAAGACAATAGGTTTTATATGCAGAGATTGTTGGTGGAGATTAGCCCTGGTGTTGGAGTAAGAAATGAGGCCAACACTTCACCAACAAATCGATCGAGGATGGGCTAACTCTCATCCATTGTTCAACGCGTTATGTGTATGCCAACCTGACAGTCTGACCATGCAATGATTATTGAGCTGGAAAATGCCACTACCCAGGGAATATCAGAGAGCATCAGATGACTTCTACAGCTTCGTAACTGAGCTTCGAGACTTATCGAACTTTGGTAGCTCTCATCAAACCTATACTATGGTCCAGGGGGTATTTAGGACATATCGGAGTAGACTGGAAATTACCGATGCAATTAAGTTTGCCAACATACTTCCAGCGGTGTTACGGGCGATATTTGTTGCGGACTGGGACACCTCTGAATCAATTAAGCCGTTTGGTGATTCAATTTCTATGAATGCAGAAGTGAAGCAGCTAAGAGCCGAACATAATTTTTCAACTGAACATGCGATTAAAGATGTGGGTGTTGTACTGAGGAAGCATATCGATGAGCAATCGTGGAATTCTGTGCTTTCTGAGCTTCCGATTGAGGCGCAATTGTTTTGGCAATGATTTTCCGAAGTAAGAAACACATAACCATCAAACTAGTAATAGGCCAAATTCTTCGAGTTGGGTCTATTGTTCAGGGCGTTACATGTCTCGAGCTTACAGGTGTCCTGCTACGCTTCAAGTGGAAGGATGTTTTTTATGCGCACAAGCAATTTGAGCTTAGTTGTCATGAAAACACTTAAGTTTACGAGCCTCCTAGTTATTGTTCTACTTGGATGGCCTCAGATAGCTTTCCCACAGCCCGACTTCACAGCTCAAATCGAAGACATCGTTGAGAGGTATTCCTCTGAACGAAACTTTCATGGCAGTCTCCTTGTTGCAAACTCCGACGGGATTCTCTACCAGAGCAGTCGCGGAGCAGCAAATTACGAATGGGGCATTCCAAATTCAGCTGACACCAAATTCCGTTTAGGGTCACTAACTAAAGCATTTACATCAGTTCTTGTGTTTCAGTTGGTGCAAGAAGGTACTTTAAGCTTAGACGGCACCATTTCAGACTATCTTCCCTTATATAGAGAGGATACGGGCGAGCAAGTTACTATCCATCATTTGCTCAATCACACTTCTGGGATTCCAGATATTCCTGAAGAGATTGAAGATGAGATTGTGAGAGACTACTTCTCAGTTAATGATTTTCTGACCGAGTTCGGCAGTGGGGACTTGCAATCTCCTCCAGGCTCAGACTATAGCTACTCAAATGTTGGGTACTTTATTCTTGGCGCGATTTTGGAAGAAGTTTCAGGTATGTCTTATGGGGAACTGATCAACAGTAAGATTTTTGAGCCACTAGACATGAACGATTCCGGCCTTGACTTGCACTCGACAATTCTTGACAAACGGGCAAGTGGTTATGAACTGGTCGAGGACGAGTTGAGGAATGCACACTATATCGATATGGCAATGTTCCTTTCTTTCGGAGGTCTTTATTCAACTGTAGAGGATCTATACAAGTGGGAGAGATCGCTTCATACGGAAGAACTGATTTCAAATCAAATGAAGCAAATCATGTACACCCATAGAAATAATAGACCTACTGGTTACGCGAACGGTTGGTTCCTAAACTCTGAAGATACAGATGCTGGAATAATGAATCTTATAGGTGTTGGTGGAAGTATTAGCGGGTTTTCGACTACTATCCAAAGAATTGTAGAAACCAAAGACGTAGTTATTGTGTTAAATAACGTTTGGCGAATCGGCGAAACTTATATGATGGCAGCCGAAATTCTTGAGGCCCTGCAACGAAAATAGCTGCCTGGCTATTGGTGCCGCTTTTGTTTGCCAGGTGAGCATTTTCATGAAGATGTGCAGCTACGGATATGCTTCCAGTGGGCTGGCACATAATCAACAATTCGTTCAAGGACCCACCACTGTTTTGAGCCCATTAAGCTAGGCGTTATGTGGGCAAATAGAGTTGGTTTAGAGAAAATGATTTATCGAACTCAACTGATCTATCTAAAAGAAGGATGCGAGGGTGTATTCGATGAATTCGAATCTATTGCAATTCCTATTATCAGAAAGCATAACGGAGAGTTGATTCTAAGGGTTCGCCCTGGGCAGGACTCCCTTATTGAAGGCACAACGGAACTGCCGTACGAAATTCACCTGGTTTCATTCCCCACCCAGCAGGATTGCGATAATTTTTCGCAGGATGAAGAGAGGAAAAAATTCCTTCATCTTAAAGAAGAATCGATAAGAGAAGCGATCTTGTATCAAGGCACACGAATTTAAACGAAGGTGCTGCGATACATAACCAACAAACCAACCAAAGGCTTGCCACTGCGCGCTGAGTCTCTCATTCAAGGTGTTAGGGATCACATGAACACTGTGCAGAATGCAATAATCATTCTCTTCCTTACAGCGGCGGCTTCGTCGTCTGCATTCGAACTGTATGGCAGCTTCCCCAGCGAAATACATCCCGATCAGAAATACGTCTTCTATTCCCATGGACTCATTGTGGAGGGAACGAATCCTCGGCCTGTGCACCCCGAATTTGGCATTTACGAGTTTCCACTGATAGTAGAGACGTTGTTTGAGGGCGGAGAATTCAATCTGATTGCTCATCACCGCCCGGCAAGGACTGACCCCGAAGAGTATTCGGAGCAATTAGCCACTTGGGTTCAGGATCTGGTAAATGCGGGAGTGCAACCTAAAAACGTTACACTAATCGGTTTTTCTAGAGGCGCTCAAATAACACTGAAAGCCTCAGACAGGATAAACAGTTTAGGTGTAAACACCGCTGTAATGGCCGTTTGCTTTGACGGTGACTTTCCCACTGAGCCACCAATCCGTCTTGCCGGAAATGTATTGTCGATTTACGAAACTTCTGATGTGGTTAAATCTTGCAGAGAAATACTGAAGCGGAGCGATAAGGCCAGGTCAACTAGAGAAATAGCCATCTCCACTGGGTTGGAACATGGTGCTTTCTATACTCCTCAACCTCAATGGATGGCTCCTCTTAAAGCATGGCTCAGTGACAATGATCGCTAATCAAGAAATCAATCGAGGGCTTAGTTGTCCGGTCTGAGTCATTGACCTGGGCGTCAAAAAGCATATCGATAATGGAGCCCTAAATGAGTATTAAAAACCAATTGCGAGTTCTGGCTATATTGTCTTTCTTTATCGCGCCAATTGGCAGTGCTGAAGCGCAAATATCAGGCTCCACTCCAAATGCGGATCCCCCGTTCCAGGCCTTTGTTACAGATGAAATTCCGGAATCGGAGGGCTTACAGGCGAGGGATAGACTTCCGGGAGAAAGAGGATGCGGGGCTGGGTCCCTCTCCTGGAGTGCCAATGACTTTGACGAAGTGCCCGGAATCCATTGGGCTTTTTTAAGGACCTATTGTAGGAGAGGAGTAGAAATTGTCATATGGACGGATTTTGAAAGCAGTTTCTTTGGCGGCTCAGAACGCGCAAAGTCAAATGGCAGAATGGTTGTAGACGGAGATAGTTTTCAGGGTGGAAATGGAAATCACCGTATTATTTCAGGAATGCTGGAAGCGAATGCCAGGATTACCTATGAGTTCGAAGTTATTGATGAACGAGAAGGCTTCGGATTCATCAACGATTTTGAGTTCGATTTGGAAAACGGTGGATTATTCCTGGTTGCCAGCGATGGGCGCGATATAGATATCAAGCAGATTCATTACAATACCGCTGGTATTTCTGCGGAAGATCTCAAGCTACTAGCAATACAGCATGCAGAAATTAGAGCTTTTTTTGAGGATTATCATCAATAGATCAATTTCGACATGAGTAAGTCAACACATAACAATCAAATCAATCAGAGGCGCAATTAACACCCTGATTGTTCGGAGCGTTACGTGTATCTAGAGGGCAGTGGTAACTTATGGATATAAAGGTTTTCTTAACCGTATTTGCAACAGTGTTTGTGGCAGAGTTGGGAGACAAAACTCAAATTGCCACAATGCTTTTTGCTACAGACAAAGACGCGGGGAAAATCACAGTCTTCCTTGCTGCATCGGCTGCTCTTATTGTTGCATCCGCAATGGGGGTCATTGCAGGCAGTTTCTTCTCTGAATTCATTAATGAGAAAGTGCTTCAATATGTGGCGGGGGCGGGCTTTATAATGATTGGAGCTTATACAATCTATAGTGCATGAGGTGCGTAACAAACGAATCATTGAGGGCTCAGCATAATGTGTCGGGTTTCGCTTTGAAGGCGCCAGGTGTTTCGATGTGTTGATCAAACCGACCGGATCAGTTCAATGACAAAATTCAGAATATTAGGAGTTGTAGCAGGCTTCATAAGCTGGTGGGGCGGAATATTCGTCGTTGGTGGCTCTATTGCGCTATTTATTCCAGAGTTACTTGAGGCAGGTCGGTTAGCCCAAGAGGAGAACGATTTTAGTCAGTTCACTTCCGCGATGCTGGGGCCCATGTTGGCCGGATATCTCTTTATTAATCCATTCTCGGCCTGGCTTACGGTGAAAATTTCAAACTACCGAAGCGATGTGTGGATAGTTATGGTGCCTCTATTTCTCTATGCCATCCATGCTCACTGGTATAGATTGTGGGGGATTCTGCCTGATTGGTACAACATTGGGGTTGTCATACTAATTCCACCACTAATGATCCTTGGCGGGAGAATTTCCGACATCCAGTCACGAGCGGCAGGAATTTCAGCTTCTAACTAACGGATATTTTTTAAATCGGGCCATCCCTTGACAAATAAATCAATAACGGGCTCAGTGCTGCTTTCTGAGCCGTTATTCAGGGCGTTATGTGTGCACGGAAGATTGGAGTTGTCTGATAGCGATTATGATCACATTGGAAGAAGCCGGCCCTGAATCAATAGATACTTTAGTACGACTTTGGAGGAAGTCTTTTGTTCAAGCCTATGAGGCTGAACATACATCTGAAAATCTCAGCAAATATTGCGAGAAAAATTTTACTGATGATAAGGCGAAAGAGATATTGAGCAGCGAGGCCTCAAAATGCGTTATCGCAGCAGAAGGTCAGGCACCATCGGGATTCTACGTTCTACTTCATCAAGACTGCCCTGTGGAATTAGATGGGAGAAGCTCAGAGTTGAAGCAGATATATGTCCTGGCTGAATACTACGGAAAGGGGCTGGGAAAGAAATTGTATGATCACGCCGTTCAATCGACGAAAGATGCAGGTCGTCATTGGCTATGGCTGTGTGTTTCCGATCTCAACTTCAGAGCACAATCGTTTTACAAAAAACTTGGCTTTGATGCCGTTGGTCAAGGCCCCGAGCTTCATGTGGGATCAGACGTTTTGAGCTCCACACTGATGGCGCATAGGCTATAGGTTAGTGCATTTTGGTACAGAGCAATCAAATCAATCCAGGGCTCGATGCCCCAGAGATCGCCACATTATCCACGGCGTTATGCGCACCACATCGGACAAGTCTTTGAATCTATGGATGCTTCGGTAAAGGAAAGATTTGATTCTTACCCTGGAAAAGCCCGATCAAAACTGATTCGGCTGCGGAAGCTAATCTTGCAAACAGGGGCTGAATACAAAGTTGGCCCTTTGGAGGAATCCCTAAAATGGGGAGAGCCGAGCTACTCCGCCAAAGGGGGTAGTGCTGTCAGAATAGACTGGAAACCCAAATTCCCCGACAAATGTTTCGTATTCTTCCAGTGCCAAACGAAGTTGATTGAAACTTTCAAAGAAATTTACGGCGATACTTTTGAATATGAAGGTAAGAGGGCAATAGTATTAACCATGGAAAATGATATTCCTGCCCAGGAACTAAAGCATTGCATATACCTTTCGCTTCAATATCACAAACTGAAACATCTGCCCCTGCTTGGTGCTTGAAATGGCGCGTAACAAACAGATCAATAATGGGCTCAGCAGCAAGTGCTAAGCCCTCCACTCGGGGCGCATTGAAACTACGTCGCTTTCCGAAACATCAAAACGTTAGTTACCCGATCTCCATCGGGTAGAGTGATGCGCACCCGCAACGAGAATGACCGACCGTTGTTGGAAATTCGTTTGGTGCCGCGTTGAGTCTCTTCACCGTCAACCAGTAAGGTGTACTGCACGGTGCGTCGATCGATGTATTCGTAGACTACTTGCGATTGGTTGCCGTTGGTGATGGTAACGGGGTGTGGTTCGCCGTCGTAGCGGTAAGTGGCTGAGCTGGAAAACTCGCTGCCATCGGCATTGGTGCTTTGCATTGTGAATGCGTAGAGACCATCACCTCTATTTTCGTAAATTCGAGTCTGCTTTTGTGGTGGTGTGCCATCGTAGAATTCCGAATCTTCGAGATCCAATTCCCAGGTGCCTATGAATGGGTTGGTTTGGGCGCCTACTCCGCCTGCTAGCAAAAGGCAGCAGACTCCCATGAGCATTCTCAGTGTTCTGGACTGCATGTTTCTCTCCTCTCTGGTGACTGTTAGCTGGTACGAGGCCAGCCGGTCAACAAGTCGGTAGGACACGAGTCCGGCTTGCTGTCAGTCCTTGTATAACTGAGGAGGTTTACGAAATTATGTCGCTTTTATTGCAGTGAGAAGACTTAGTGACGATTGTTCTGGTCTTCTTTCCAGAACTGAGTCATCTCCATGAACATGAATGATGCAGACCAGGTAATAAGGGAGAGCCCGGTAATGGCCTCTAACCCGGCGAGGAAACGAAGATTGCCGAAGGGTTCGATGTCGCCGTAGCCCACGGTGGTGTAATTAGTGAAAGAAAAGTACACACAGTCAATGAGGCTGCCGTCGAAGTTGCCACCCAGGGAGCCGAAATCGCCGTAGGTGATCATCAAGAAGAACACGACGCCAAATAACCACACTTCAATGATGTGTGCGCAGATGGTGCCAAACACACCTATGATCACCCGCAGTCGGTTCTTGATTTTCAATTTCGGAATGATGACCGAGAGCGCGCGCAGAATCTCATAGTGGATGACCACCACGATCGCAACGAGAGTGGTGTTAATGATGAGAGAAGCGATCATGTGATTGCCAAAGCACTACAGGTAAGGGTCTTTGTCAGCGGCTCAATGGGTTAGGGAGTAGATCAGGTAGTTGATACCTAACTGGTAGGCGGAATTCGCATATTGCGTTGGGTACCACTGATCATAGGTGTGCTCCCAGCCATCGCCCATGTCGGAATTCCAGTTGATCAACACCATTACCCGGCCATTGTCGTCCAGCACCGCATGATTGGAAGCGATGTCTATACCGGCCTGGCCAAAACCACGGCGGCCACCACGGCCAGGAA
>JAKSCP010000508.1 GCA_022360535.1 Pseudomonadales bacterium
ATTTTTTCTTCACTCCGCTCGTCAACAATCACAGCCAATTCAGATCCCACTTTCTGTTCCAGTCTTTCACTGCTGATCCGTTGTTGTGTTTGCATGAAGCGCTCCCAACGCTCCTGCTTAACTTCATCAGGCACAGGGTTGTCCAATTCGTTCGCTTTGGCACCGGTAACGGGTGAGTATTGAAAACAACCGACACGATCCAATTTAGCTTCCTCGAGAAACGTTAGCAGCTCAGTGAAGTCTGCTTCGGTTTCTCCCGGGAAGCCAACGATAAACGTGCTGCGTAGAGTCAATTCGGGGCATTGCTGGCGCCAGTGTTGAATGCGTTGCAGTGATTTCTCGGTGGCAGCGGGTCGTTTCATCGCCTTTAAGATGGGCAGGCTGGCGTGCTGAAAGGGGATATCCAGATAGGGTAATAGTCTGCCCTCGGCCATCAGCGGGATGACCTGATCCACGTGAGGGTAGGGATAGACATAATGCAGCCGTACCCAGATTCCCAGTTGGGAAAGCGCTTCACACAGTCCAATCATATTGGCTTTCACCGGTTGGCCTTGCCAAAACCCTGTCTGGTATTTGATGTCCACACCATAGGCGCTGGTATCTTGGGAAATGACCAGCAGCTCTTTCACACCGGCATTGGCCAGTCGTTCTGCTTCGTCCAAAACTTCAGCGACGGGTCGGCTTACCAAATCACCGCGCATGGAAGGAATAATGCAAAAGCTACAACGGTGATTGCAGCCTTCAGAGATTTTGAGATAAGCGTAATGACGTGGAGTGAGCTTCACGCCCTGTGGTGGCACCAGGTCAACAAAAGGGTCATGGGTGGTGGGTGGTGGAACATGGGTGTGTACCTGTTCAACCACTTGCTCGTAGGCATGGGGTCCGGTGACACCGAGCACATTAGGATGCACATCGGTGATGCTGTTTGCCTGCGCGCCCATGCAGCCAGTAACGAGTACTTTACCGTTTTCCTGCAAAGCTTCACCGATGGTGCTAAGGGATTCTTCCTTCGCGCTATCGATAAAACCGCAGGTGTTTACCACGACGATATCGGCGTCTTCGTAGGTCGGCACGACATCGTAGCCTTCGATACGCAACTGAGTGAGTATACGTTCCGAGTCTACCAGGGCTTTCGGACAGCCCAGGGAGACGAAGCCGACCTTGTGACTATTGCTCATAGCTGGATTTATTCTCGATGCGCAAAAGGTCGCGATTATAGCGGCTTCACGACAGGAAAGGGACGTTTGCTGAGCACTGTATAGAGTGCCGACAGACTAATCTGCGGCCAGTCTTTCTCTTTCCCTATCGACCAGAACTCGTCGCAGAATTTTTCCTGATGCCGACTTGGGAATCTCCTCAACAATCTCAACGAGTCGCACTTTCTTATGTGGTGATACCTGGCTGGCAACAAATTCCAGGATTTCTTCTTCGGAAATTTCTGCTTTCAGTACCACAAAGGCTTTTGGCACTTCACCAGCTTCCTCGTGAGGACTGGGTATCACTGCCGCATCGGCTATGGCATCGTGAGTGACCAGAATGGCTTCCAATTCGGCCGGCGCCACCTGATAGCCCTTGTATTTGATTAACTCTTTTACGCGATCGACAATGTAGAAAAAACCATCTTCATCGGCGTAACCGATATCGCCGGTGTGAAACCAGCCATCCTCGTCGATGCAATGTCTGGTTGCTTCTTCGTTGTTGAGGTAGCCCACCATGACATGGGGGCCGCGGATGCATACTTCGCCTTTCTCGCCAACACCCAGGGTTTCGCCGGTTTCAGTATCAAGCACTTTAGATTCGGTGTTGGGAAGCACTGGCCCAACCGAACCTTGTTTCTCTGGTGGCACCGGTGCGATATTCACTTGAGACGCTCCCGCTACTTCTGTTAACCCGTACCCCTGATAGATATTGCAGTCGAGGCGCGCAGCGCAGGCCGCTTCCAATTCGGCACCTAAAGGCGCAGCGCCTGATCCGATGATTCGCACCGAAGAAAGATCATAATCATCGACGATGGGTTGTTTTGCCAGAGCAAGAACGAGAGGAGGAACCAGATTCAAATTGGTGATTTTGTAGTTTTGCACAATTTCCAGAAATTGCTGCAGATCGAATCTTGGCATGGTCACCAATGTCACGCCGCGATAGATAGCGAGGTTAAGAATCAACACCATGCCGTAGATATGAAAGAACGGAAGTACACCCACTACACGATCATCTGCTTTGGTTTCATTCATCTCACAGGCAAGCACCATATTTGAGATGAGGTTTTCATGAGTAAGCATGACGCCTTTCGATAAACCTGTGGTGCCACTGGAATAGGGTAAGGCAACTAAATCCTGTTTCGGATCGATATCCACCTCCGGGGCACTGCCATCATTTGCCAGGAGTTCAGCAAACGGTGTGCAGCCATCGGCTTCACCAAGCACAAACACTTCTTCAATTCCGGCTTCTTCCGCGGCAGGTAAGGCACGATCGAGAAACTGCGGAATGGTAATCAGGAAGCGGGCACCCGAGTCGTTGAACTGGTGCACCAACTCTTTCGGGGAGTAGAGAGAGTTTACCGTCGTGTTTATACCACCGACCCTGGCAACACCAAGAAAGACGACGGCGTACTCAGGGCAATTGGGGCAGAACACTGCCATTACATCACCTTTGCCGAAGCCTCGTTGATGCAAACCGGCAGCAAAATGATCTATCTGTGTACGCAACTGGGTGTAGGTGACTTCACGGCCGGTTGAGCCGTCAATCAACGCCGGCTTATCGCCTATCTCGTCCACACGATGCAGTACCACCGAAGTGAGGTCGGTGTTGGGGATTTCAACATCAGGCTTGGTGCTGGTAAATATCAAAATACTACCCTCATTTATTATTTTTATATCAGTGCCGATCAGGCGCTGAGATTTGTCCAAAGAGTATGTCAGCTTCTGTGAAAGCTCAATAGCCGCAGGAAGGAGCGCTTGGCAGGAGGGTTCAGGACAGAGAGTTTTTACAGAGAGGCAAAGGCGGGATGATAAGACACTGTGCCGCTCAGGTTATGCAGAGATTGAGGAATGAGTTCTTTGATCATGAATACTTCAGCAGGTACGTCATACTCACCTTTTATTCCGTACGTTATTGATGGCACAAAACCGAAGCGAGGATAATACTCCGGATGCCCCAGCACGATCACCGCTGACACTCCGGCATCTGCGCAACACTTCAGCCCGGCCTCAACTAACTTGCTGCCAACACCCTGTGATTGAAATTCTGGCAAGACTGCCATTGGTGCCAAACCCATGAGCTTAAGCTGCGGCGCCGCATCCAGACTGGCTGGTGAAAGCAGTAGATGTCCGACGATTCTGCCTTCCTGCTCGGCAACCAAGGAAATGATTTCTGTTGCCTGGTCTCGAAGTGTGTTGACCAGTCGTGCTTCATCATCTTCCGGGAACGCAGCAACATTGATGGCGTAGATGGCATCTTTGTCGGCTGGACATTCTGGTCGAATAGAAAATGTCGTCACTGCTGGCTTTCTTCGGAACTTGCGGTGGATTCTTCAGTGAGCGGGTCAGTCTTTGGCTTGCGCAACCCCATGCGTTCACGGGTCATGTCGATATAAATCACGATCAAGGTGAGCAAGGCCGCGTAGGAAATAAAGTAAAGCCCACCTTCCAGGCCAAGCTGGGGGAACAGGAAATAGCCGCTGATCCAAAGCGTGCCAAAGAATGCGGGCAGCTTGAGTCCATCCCGGTGCGCGAGTTGGATAATGAAGTACCAGAAAACAATGATCACTAGCCAGTTCGCAACGAACAACATGGTGGGATCAGTCCAGTTC
>JAKSCP010000510.1 GCA_022360535.1 Pseudomonadales bacterium
CGCAATTGATTTAAAAGACGGACAGTGTGTAAGACTTCGCCAGGGCCGCATGGAAGACTCAACGGTCTTTTCTGATGACCCGCTTGCTCAGGCGCAACACTGGATCGATCAGGGAGCGAGACGATTGCACATTGTGGACTTAAATGGCGCGTTCGAGGGAACCCCAGTGAATGGCGACATTGTTTCGGAAATAGCCAAGACGTTTCCCGCACTGCCCATTCAGATTGGCGGTGGTATCAGAGATTTGGATTCAGCCCGGTTCTATGCAGATGCCGGCGTCAGCTATCTCATCATCGGCACACAAGCTGTCAAAGACCCCGATTTTGTAAAGCAAGCCTGCGCGGCTTTCCCTGGCAAAATCATTGTGGGTATCGATGCGATTGACGGCAAAGTAGCCACTGAAGGCTGGGCCGATGTCTCAGCATTGAATGCCGATGAAGTGGTTGCGCGGTTTTCCGATATGGGTGTTGTCGCGGTGGTTTATACCGACATCTCGCGGGATGGCATGATGCAAGGCGCCAATATCGATGCCACCGTTGCCCTCGCTGAAAAATCGACTATTCCAATTATTGCGTCCGGGGGAATCGCCAAATTGGCAGATATCGTAGATCTGCAGGCAGTCAGCGAAACGAAAACCGGGGCGGGGATAATGGGCGCTATCACCGGTAGGGCGATTTACGAAGGTAAACTTGATCTGGCCGAAGCGCAGGCGTATTGCGATTCCGGAGATAAATAATGTCACTCGCCAAACGAATCATTCCTTGTCTGGATTGCGATAATGGGCGCGTCGTCAAAGGCGTTAAGTTCGTCGACATCCGTGATGCCGGTGATCCGGTGGAAGTGTCCAAGCGTTATTGCGACGCCGGGGCTGATGAGATTACCTTTCTCGATATCACTGCCAGCCACGAAGATCGCAACACCACAGTTGAAACGGTGCGCGCCATCGCGGGGCAGGTTTTTATTCCGCTCACAGTCGGTGGCGGTATTCGGACCCTCGAAGATATTCGTACGATGTTGAACGCAGGCGCGGACAAAGTCTCGATCAACACTGCTGCGGTGAACAACCCCGAATTTGTCAAAGAAGCGGCAGCCAAGTTCGGATCACAGTGCATCGTGGTGGCAGTGGATGCCAAGCGCGTTTCTGAAGCAGGGGAGGAACCGCGTTGGGAGATCTTTACCCACGGCGGTCGTAACCCAACGGGCATCGAAGTGATCTCCTGGGTCAAGCGCATGGTGGACTATGGAGCGGGTGAAATCCTGCTGACGAGCATGGATCGCGATGGCACCAAGATTGGTTTCGATCTGGAACTTAATCGAGCCGTGAGCGAAGCGGTTTCAGTGCCAATCATTGCCTCGGGCGGAGTAGGCAATCTGGAGCATCTGGCAGAAGGTGTGCTGGAGGGCAAAGCCGACGCCGTGCTGGCCGCCAGTATTTTTCACTTCCAGGAATACTCTATTCGGGAAGCCAAGGAACACATGGCGAGCCAGGGCATTGAGGTGCGGCTCTAGGTCAAATCAAGGTGTGACTAAAAGTTATCGCGTTGTGCGAAAGACCCAGAAGTGTTGCGCTGCGCCGGTTGAAATGCATTGATGCCTTTCAGGACATTTAATGCTTCATTCAATGGGTAATCGGTAACCAACACCTCTTCGGCCGAGATCAATGCCTCTGCCATTTCTTCATTGCTGTCCACCACTTCCTCACCGTTACCATTGTCCAGTCGACCAGGTAAGTCCGCTTCGTTGTATTGACGAATGTTGCGTGAGCGACGAGTCACGAAAGCATCGTCCACTTCGATATCAGGGGTAATGCCCTGCGCCTGAATGGAACGACCCTCGGGTGTGAAATACAGAGATGTGGTTAATTTGATGGCACGAGTTTCATCCAGAGGCAATACGGTTTGTACTGAGCCTTTACCAAAACTTTGCGTACCCATAATGATGGCGCGACCGTGATCCTGCAGCGCGCCAGCAACTATTTCCGACGCGGAGGCAGAGCCGTTGTTAATCAAGACAACCAGCGGAGTGTCCGGAGCGATGGTGTTAAGCGTGGCATAGAATTCCATGTCGTTGCCTTCCAATCGGCCCTCGGTGTACACGATACGGCCCTGATCGATAAAGCTGTCAACCACACGAACTGAAGACTGTAAAACGCCCCCCGGATTGTTGCGTAAGTCCAGCACCATGCCTTTGAGGGCTCCATGTTCTTCATGGATTTCAGCGATCTCGGTTTCCAATTCTTCACCGGTGTTCAAACGAAATTGCGAAATGCGCAAATACGCATAGCCCGGTTCCAACATCATGCTGCGCACGCTGTTGATTGCGATAACTTCGCGAACGATGGTGAGCTCAAAAGGTTCCACCCCTTCCCGTGCTATGGTCACAGTGACTTCGGTACCGGGTTCACCACGCATCATTTGTGCCGCTTCTTCGGGCGTCAGAGTTTGCAGGGGTCTGTTGTCTATCTGAATGATCAGATCGCCCGCCTGAATACCAGCTCGATCAGCGGGGGTGTCATCGATGGGGCTGATCACTTTGATGAAGCCATTTTCCCGACCGACTTCGATGCCCAGTCCACCAAACTCCCCGGTGGTAGTTTCCTGTAACACATCATAGTCGCTGCCTGCCATGTAAGCAGAATGGGGGTCGAGCCCTGACAGCATGCCCTTGATGGCATTCTCAAGCAGGGTCTTGTCATCAATCTCTTCCACATACGCCATGCGAATGCGATCGAGCGCTTCGGTAAACATGCGCACTTCATCCAATGGCAGTGGTAACAATTCGGACTGGTTAGATTGCGCCAGAGCGGACCCGGGCAACAGCAAACCGGTGAGGGCTAAGCCACCTATGATGCGCGAGAAGGCGCGAAAAATGGTCATAATGAAATCCTGTCGTATTACTCTTAATAAACAACACATTATTAATACGGATCAGCCAATAGTTTCAGTTTATCCCTGAATTGGCAAATCCTGGAAAGGAAGACCGGGATAGATGGTGCGCCAGTTCCGCCGAATCTCAGTTGTCGCGGTCTAGCCAATCGCTGGGATCCTGGGCTTCACCCCCCTGGCGTAGTTCGAAATACAGACCGCCAGCAGCGCTCCCAATTCCCGCTCCGGAGGTGGCCACAATCTGACCCCGGTCTACCCAGTCGCCAGCCGTTACTGCCAGTGCCTCATTGCCGGCATAGAGACTCACATACCCTTCGCCGTGATCCACAATGACCAATAAACCGAGGCCGCGTAGCCAATCAGCGAAGGCCACGTATCCGGGATGCACAGCAGTCACTGGAGACCCCACCGGGGCGCCGATAACTATGCCTTGCCGGGTCAGACTGCCGCCGCCGTAGCGGGACCCGAAGCCACTGATAATTGGACCCCGCACTGGCGGTGGTAATTCTCCCCGGGCATTGTGCAGCGGGGGAACGTCCGCAAAAGACCGGATGCCTTCCATGGCCCGGGCAATTTCTTCCAAGAGGGTTTGCAGTTCAGCCTGATTAACTTCAAGTTGCTCCAGCTCTGAGCTGCGACTAGCGATATCTGCTTCGAGTGCTGCCAAGGCTTGCTCCCGGTTGGTTTGCAAGGATTGCAGTTGCTGCTGCTCCTCGTTTAAACGTAGCTGTTGATTGTTGAGCGTATTGAGCTCAGCAGTCACTTCGGCGTTCACAGTATCCAGCTCAGCAAGCGTTGTTCGAAACTCTTCCAGCTTTGTCAGTTGAAATTCGCTTATCACTCTGGCGTAGTGCAGCTGCCGACCTGCTTCGCTGCTGTCTTCCTGATTCAAGAGTGTTTTCAGAAAACTGCTTTCACCGGCGACATAGCTGGCGCGTAAGACTTGCTCGAGCAATTCCCGATTTGTATCGCGTTGCACCTGCAACGCAGATTGCTGTTCTTCCAAGTCGCGCAGTTGGGTTTCGCTGGCAGCGATGTCGCGTTGCAACGCATTGATCGAGTTATTGGATTCGGATACCGCAAGCTCCGCCTCGCGTAATGCCTGTTCTGCAGTTGACTGTTGTTGAGAGGCAGTTTCGAGCCAATCACTGATTTCTGTGATGGCTGCGGTAACTGCTGCAAGCTCCGCTTCAGTTGCGGCAGCGTCCTGGGCATTTGCCGAAAGCGAGATTGAGAAAAGGCAGAGTGCTAAACCAAGCAACGAGTAGTTGAAGCAAGGTTTAGTCATGAAATCTTTACCCAGTCGATTGGGCCGATGACTCATTATTTGCCGGGTGCTCAAGTAACACCCTTCCGGTCATCTCTGCTGGAATCGGAAGCTTCATCAAAGTAAGTAAAGTGGGCGCGATGTCACAGAGGCTACCCTCACCGTTGAATTCCATTCCGCTGCTGCCAACGTAAACCAGGGGTACCGGTCCATTGGTGTGTGACGTGAGGGGTTGATTTGTTTCGGGGTCGAGCATCTGTTCCACGTTGCCATGGTCGGCGGTGATCAAAACATGGCCGTTGGTTGACTCAATCGCTTCCACAATTCGTCCCAGGCATTGATCCACTGTTTCAACAGCTTTCACTGAGGCGTCGAAATCCCCAGTGTGCCCAACCATGTCTCCATTGGCGTAATTACAGATGATGGCATCGTATTTCCCGGAAGTGATGGCTTCAACCAGGGCATCTGTTACTTCGAAGGCCGACATCTCCGGTTTTAAATCGTAGGTTTTCACTTTAGGTGATGGAATCAGCGTGCGATCTTCCAGGGCGAAGGGTTCCTCGCGTCCCCCATTAAAGAAGAAGGTAACGTGGGCATATTTTTCCGTTTCAGCGATGCGCAGTTGCGTTCGCTGATTGTCTGCCAGGTATTCACCGAGCACGTTGTGCAAGACTTGCGGTGGGTAGGCGCAAGCCGTATCGATATCGGCGGCGTATTCCGTCAACATGACGAACTCACCCAGCATGGGTCGGGCATCACGATTGAAGCCATCGAAGTCATCTTCGACGAAGGCACGGGTAAGTTGTCTGGCACGA
>JAKSCP010000511.1 GCA_022360535.1 Pseudomonadales bacterium
CAACCGGTAGCGATCGCGGGAGCGACTTTGCAGGCGATCTGGTTCAGCGGCCAATTCCAGGGCGTGATAAATCCACATACGCCAGCGGGCTCTTTGACGATCTTGGTAGTGCCGCGAACTTCTTCGAATTCGTAGTTTTCCAATATCTTTAGGGCAGTCATGAAATGCCCCATGCCACTGCCTAATTGCGCCGTCTTGGATAAGCCCATAGGGGCGCCCATCTCGGTTGAAATGGCTTTGGCCATTTCATCGCCGCGCGCTTTAAGACCTGCAATGATATTGCTCAATACCTGCTTGCGTTCATCTATAGATGACTGTGACCAGCTGTCGAAGGCAGCGCGTGCGGCCTGGGCGGCAGCGTCAACATCTTCCGCCGTGCCCATGGCGATGGTGGCAAAGGCCTCTTCTGTCGCGGGGTTGATGACTTCCAGGGTGGGTCGTTGGGGTTCTACCCATTCTCCGCCGATGAAAAACTTGTTGTAGGCCGTCGTCATTGGGCTGCTCCTGTTGCTGCACTAAAGATTCGATTACACTGCTTGGCTTGTTGTCCGCATCCAGCTTAAGGCTATCGCCCGCCGCTATTTGAGGGGCAGCTAGTATAACCAGATTCAGAATGGTGGAGAAATAGGTGAAGAAATAGAGATGGTCCACTCTATTACCCGCAGCATAGGCAATCGCCTGGCAAGCTTTTTGAGCAAGTCACTGTCGGGCTATCAGCGTCTCGATACGGTGAGTGTGGAAGAGATTGCTCGCGTGTTGATGCCGGGTGATGTGGTATTGGTCGAGGGTAATACCCGTATCAGTGTCGCCATCAAATACCTTTCCCAGTCTTCCTGGTCCCATGCTTGTCTCTATGTCGGAGAGGCCTGCACGGACAGTGCTCAACCGAACTTGCTTGAGGCAGACTTAAGAGAGGGAGTGCGGCTGGTTGCTCTTGATCACTATCGTGATTTCAATCTTCGCATTTGTCGTCCAATTTCTCTCAGCGATGAAGATCGCCAGGCCTTAATCGACAATGGCCGTAGCAAGCTAGGCCACAAATACGATTTGAAAAATGTCGTCGACCTGGTGCGCTATCTGATTCAGAAACCCGCTGTGCCGCAACGATACCGACGGGCAATGATTAGTTTGGGTAGCGGCGAGCCGACAAAGGCAATCTGCTCCACACTGATAGCAGAGTTGTTCCAATCAATAGATTATCCGATTTTGCCCATACTTGGACCCAAGTCAGGCGAAGACGGTGAAGTTCCAATCTATTACCGGCGTCACTTTACTCATTTCACGCCTCGGGATTTTGATTTGTCGCCGTACTTTAAAGTGGTAAAACCGACGCTGGAATCCGGCTTCGACTATCGTTCGATCAACTGGGAAGACAGGACGTCTTCAGATGATGCCAAGTAGCAGATTCACCGCAGCCTCAAACTGCGGATCGTCACGCCTGCTTTCGGCGGCCGGATAGCTGACTTCCACTTCTGGCGTCAAACCCGTTTCCTCGAAAATGAAACCATCAATCTGGGTTTCTCGAGCCGGTCGATAGTTGAAGCTGCCTTGTGGTTCTACCTCAGAATAATCGCCGATCATGCCTGCACTCCTGGTTCCCAATGTTGCCACGCGATCGGGTCTGCTTAACTCGTGTGCGAGGATTTCGGCAGCGCCGCGGGTATAGTCATTAGTAAGCACGGCAATCGGTTTACGATAAGGTTCCACGTCCAGGCTGGCACTGCTCTGTTGCCAATCTTCCAGCCATTGAGCGGGCGCCGTGATCTGTAATTGTGGATCATTGTTTTGAAACAGGGCGAACTGATGTTTGTCCAGAAAGCCAAAGCTATTCCGTAGATCGAGAATAATGCCGTCGGTGTTAACCAGGGCTTGTAGCAGGTCTTGATATGCAATCAGATCATTAGTGGCCCTGGAGAGGGCCCAGAAATGTACGTAGCCAATGATTTTGTTACCGGCGCTGAATTCCTGGATACTGGCAAGGGTTGCACTGCGATAACTGTCGAACAAATTCTCGTAAACTGGCGTGATGTCTACGTGAAAAGTTTGTTGGTCGCGAATGACTTCAAGGGTGAAGCTGCGATTGATGGGGTCAATCGTCGCTGAATGCTGCGCGTCTGGATTGAAACTGTAGATTTCGTGAAAGGGCTCACCATTGCTGCTGACGATGACGTCCCCCCGATTAAGTCCGGCTTCATGTGCCGGATAGTTTTCCAGCACCGCTGTCACCAAAAATCCGTTTGCGGTTACCTGGCCTTGAACGCCAATGTGATGCAGAGGAAGACGCTGCGCTGGTGTTGAGCTATAGAAGGCTTGCAGCAGGTAGTAGTCAAGTTGCTGTGCAGTGACGTTGAGTGATGACTCTGCCGCAATTAACTTGCAGGCTAACGATAAAGCAATCAGCAATAGCGCAGGACGCATATCAGGCAACCAATTCCATGGCGCGTTTTGCAGCGGCTCGCTCGTACAGGCGGTTTCTTAAGTCCAGGTACTTTTCTGGTACATCGAATTCAAATCGGATTGCCCAGTTGAACGTGTGGGCAAGCAGAATATCGGCGATGGTGAATTGATTGCCGATGGCAAACTCATTTTCATTCAGCAGATGCTCCAGTGTGTTGACTGCTTTATTGAATTCAAATTCTGCGGTTTTGAGCATCTCCGGGATGCGTTGTTCCTCCGGTAAAGCGAACATGTGCTTGCCTTTGCTCCACAGTGGCTGTTCCAGTTCCGCCAGCACAAAACTTACTAGTTCATCGAGTCTGGCATACAAATCCATACTCCCGTTTGGCAGTAGGCCCGACTCTGGCGCGCAGCGCGCAATGTAATTCAGGATGGCGACCGATTCGGTCAGCACCAGATCTTCGTTCACCAGGGTTGGTACTTTGCCCTGTACATTCAATTGCAGATAGCTGGGGTGCTTGGCGCTTTCCGGATCTTCCGGATCAGTCCTCAACTTGGCATTGATGTATTCGTATTCTATGCCTGCTTCCTCTAATGCCCACAGGCAACGAAACGATCTTGACTGACCAAATCCGTAAAGCTTAATCACTACTGACTCCCTAATAAAAAATGGTGTGGCCGAAAACCGACCACACCATTTTATTATGAATCCCCGGTGAGGAAAATTTTAGTCGATAGCAAAGCAATAGAAATAACCATTGCCCCCAGTGCCAACTAAGTCGTCTTGCGAACAGCCTCTTGAGCCGTGGGCGCTATTCCAGGAAGTTGGGTTCTGGCCACCACCTGTGCGGTCAAAGTGACCAACATGGGCAGAGCCTGCGCCGTTGCTGGTCCAGTTGCTGCAAGTGTGATTTGCGCCATCTTCAACCTCTCTTCCGTCCAAAGTGGAGCCGGTAAGAATATCGTGTTGATTGGGACTGTCACCCCGACCATTGACCACATCACCGTTTTCAGTGAGCGCGGTTTGTTTGTTGAGATTGTTGTTCGGTCCGTGCAGGTTGTTGAGGTTGGAAGCAATCTCAACGCCGTTGACGTTATACCAAGGGCCAAATCCGATTCGGTTGCGCGCATCTACCGCTGGTGAGTTGCCAGAGGCATGGGCACTGAGATAAGCGCGCCAGGTTTTCCCACGGGAACCAGCCGCTGAGGCCAGTTGTTGGCAGTGCGCATCGGCGCCGGCCAAACCACCCAGATTGGCGCCATCACCCGAGCCGACGCTGGTGATGAAGAAGCTCATCTCATTTTGTTGCGAGTTGACCGACGCCAAGGTGGCAGCCGCTGTGATGATTGCTGCAGAAGTGAACAACAATTTCTTTTTCATGGGCGCATTCCTCTATTGTTATTAACCCTGAGTAGGCTGTGGGCGATTAGTTCGGTAAGGCCATGGCGGTAAGAGTGCTACCGGTCTGGAGGATCACATACTGTTTGCCGTCGTGGACCCAGGAACTCATGCCGTAGCGAGTTGCGGCTGGCACTTCAACCCTTGCTATTTCTTCACCGGTCATCTTGTCCAGGGCAAACAGGTAAGGTGTGCCATCGCTCTCAAGATTGCTGTAGATGAGCATAGTGTCGGTGACAACCATTTGCCCCACTGCCCCAGAACCCGTATTGCCGATATCGATACCCTGTAATGCGGGTAGATTCTTAATGCGATCTGGTGTGTAACCTGCCGGTATCCACCACAGATGTTCACCGCTGTTCATGTCTATGGCGGTGATGCGGCTATAGGGAGGTTTGAACACAGGGATGCCAGCCGGATGTCTTGGGGGTCGGCTGCTGCTAGCGGCAGCGTAGCGAGAAAGGGTGACACCGGTTGGTGCTTCGTAGTAGGTGTCTGCTTCTTCACCACTCACCAGTACGCGGCTACCGCAGTTGTAGCGAGACATGATGTACATCACGCCACTGTCAGGATCAGCCACTGGTGGATGAGTAATGTTTACCGAGCCAGAAGGGCACATCAGTGCCGCTATCTTGCCCAACTCGTTGTTACGCTGAATGGGAGGATTGAATACCGGGCCCATAATATATTCAGCTACCGCCGCCAAAGCTTGCTGCTTTATCTCCGGTGTGAAGTCGGCCAACAGTTCCTCGCTGGAGCCTACATATTCGAACGGTGCAGGCTTGGTCGGAATGGGCTGAGTGGGTGATAACTGTTCGCCGGGCACGGCCGAGGCAGGTTGGGGAACTTCTTCGATTGGCCAAATAGGTTCACCGGTTTCACGATTAAAAACATAGGTATAACCTTGTTTGGTCGCCTGAGCGACAATAGGGGTCGCTCCTGCATCGGTGGTGACATCCAACAAGATGGGGGCTGTCGGCGTGTCGTAGTTCCAGATGTCGTGATGCACCATCTGAAAATGCCAGGCCCGTTCGCCGGTCGAAGCATTGAGTGCAATCAAACTTGTGCCGTAGAGGTTATCACCTGGATGGTGTCCACCGTAGTAGTCGATGGTGACACCGTTGGTTGGGATATAAACCAGATCCAGTTCCGGGTCTGCGGAGATTGGTGCCCATGAAGAGATGTCGCCGGTATATTGCCAGGCATCATTTTCCCATGTCTCGTGACCAAACTCTCCAGGCTGTGGAATAACGTTGAATTTCCACTTGAATTCACCCGTTCGCGCATCGTAACCAAGAATGTCACCTGGCACGTTCTCGATACGGGACTGGTGATAACCCTGTTCTGCGGAATTACCAACAACGATAGTGCCATTCACTACAATGGGTGGCGAAGAGGAAGTGATATATCCTCGTTCTAACGGAATTCCTTCATAGGGATCATAGGGATGTCCCAGGTCTTTCAGTAAATCGACGACGCCAGTTTCAGGAAAGCCGTCGATGGGGACAGGTTCACCAAAGCCCTCCAGGGGGCGTCCTGTTTCTGCGTCCAGGGCAGTAAGAAAGAATCCAGGAGAGATCGTGTAGATGACATCGCGCCCATCGATATTGGCATAGCCCACGCCTTTACCGTAGTCGGCGCGCATGGAGTATTCCCAGCGCTCGGTGTCTGGTTCCCGATAGGACCAGATCGTTGCGCCAGAAGCAGGATCGATGGCCACTACGTGGCGGCGAGCACCTGCAACTGTGTAAAGGCGCCCATTGATATAGCTCGGGGTTGAGCGGCCGCTTTGTGCTTCGAAGCTGGCTCCATCCCATACCCAAGCCACCTCCAAGTCGGCGAAATTGTCGGCCGTGATCTGATCGGAAGAGGTCGAGCGGGTGTGAGCAAAATCATTTCCCAGCGTCGTCCATTGCACGGTGTCTTGTGCTGCAAGCAAAGACGCAAACAGGAACGAAGTAAGAACGAGCAAAGATTTACTGAGTGGGTGAGAGTTCGGGTTTCTTATCATTATCGCTACCTCACGCTATTAGGCTGGACACTGTGAAAGACTGTGTCATACCAAAACAGATTCAGGTTAACGCAGCCTTTAGCGTTTGTCATGGGCTCACAACAGGCTCTGGATGGCGCTTATCGAGGCCGGCTGTGGATGATAGGAACCACGCAGAAATACGGTAAAGTGTGCCACTGCGGGTACAGTTGGAGCCTCAAATCCCACGAAATCAATCTTCGTTGTGACCCCAGTCACCTCAAGGGTTTGCGGGCTCTGGCGGAGCGCAATCAGCTTTCGTACAGTCTGACTATCGAATGATGGACGGGGAATGGCTTCATTCGGTGGATTTAATCAGACAAGCTCAAGGAGGGCATATCAGTGAAGAAATTCTTCTTTTTATTTGCAGTCTCACTGTTGGCAAAAATGAGTTGGGCACAGCCCGCTACCTTTGTCGACGACATACTGACGATTCCACAGGCGGCATTGATCGATGCGGTGGAGCCGGTGTACTACGCCGATGTGCAACTGGCTGACAACGGAGATGGCACCCTGTCTGTTGTCGCAGGCGAAGCACAGAACCTGGTCAACGTTGACTCGATAGAGGTTTTAATAATGGAAAGCTTTCCGGTTCAGGTGAGTGTCGCAGTGAGCGGCAACCTGTCCGTGCCCTGCGTGGAGTTGTTGCCGGCAGCGGTAGCGAGAAAGGACAGTGTGTTTACCGTTATTCTGGCAGAGACAGTACTCGGACCAGCGGAAACCTGTATTGCGATTATCGAACCATTCGAGACAAACGTCAGTCTCGATGTGTTGGGGCTGGCAGCAGGAGATTACACAGTAGTAGTGAACGGAGTGGAGGCAGAATTCACTCTGGACTCAGACAATGTGCTGAGCAACTAGTAAAGATTCAGGAAGCTTGAGTGAGGGGTAAGGAAACCCCTGACAAATGGAAGTGAAATAAATGGACTTAGGGTAGACCCCGCACCGCCGCGCAACTTCCCCTGCGCGGCGGTTTTTTTTGGGGCTACGGTTTTTGGGTTCTATCTGTGCTTACTGCCCTCACCAACGGTACTGCATGCGGCCAAACACATTGCGACCTGGGCCAATCATGCGGCTGCCCTGTGGTACGACACTGTTGAGTACGCGATTAAATCCAGTGAGATGATCGATGAACTCTTCGTCAAACAGGTTTTCAACACCGGCAGAGAACGACAGGCCATTATCCAACGCCCAGTTAAAGAAAGCGTTAGTCAGGTTGTAGCTGTCCGTGCCGTTGGCATTGTTGTTGGGGTTGGTTGGATCAAGCGTATTGGTGAGTGAAATGTCGTCCTGATCGAAAACCACCACCTGTTCAATCTTCGCGTTGAAGTTTGCGCCATCGTAGTAAAGTGCTGCACGCAAATTATCAGGATTAATGCGATACAGATTGTCTGAGATGTCTTCACGTTCCCCGTCAACTGTCGAGTACAGGATTTCCGCACGGAAGTTATCGTTTATGCGAAAACCCAAAGTCATATCGGCGCCAGTGAATTCAGCGTCGGTGTTGGCGAATATCAGTGGTGTTGGATCACCGTTGGCATTGCGGCTCACACCGATGACTGCTGGGTTGGTTGCTGGAACACCCTGAATTCTACAAGGTTGGTGTGAATTTTATGATACATGACAGCCGGTTATTGGCTCCTAACATGTGGGGGGACAAGTTTGAGGGTGTCGCTGGCCCCTCGAAAGACCGTAAATACCCGGAAGAACTGGCCTCAAACCTGAAAGGCAAACTGCTTTTGGGGATAGGGTTGCTTGATTATGAATTTACGGCTTCCACGCTACGGATAGTAGAGGGTTTGCAAAGGGCCAATATGGATTTTGATCTACTGATTGAGCCAAAGCTCGGCCATTGGCTGACCAACTACCAGATGCGCCGTAGTTGGGATTTTCTGGTCAGGCATTTGCAGGG
>JAKSCP010000513.1 GCA_022360535.1 Pseudomonadales bacterium
CAGACTGATCAGCAGCAGACCTAGTGTTCGAAGTTTGCAATTCATTATGTTCACCAGATGTATTCGAAGTCCTTGAATTAGAATGGCCAGATAGAGCGAAACAGCACATGAGCAGCCCATCCAGGATTGGTGCCATGAGTACCATTTCCACCATAGGCAATGTGCGCATCCGCAACCTGGGTCGACAGCACCGTGTTATTGGTACTGATGTCTGCCTGTCGCACGATGCCCTGCAATTTAATGAACTCTCGCGCCTGATTGATGCGCACCCACTTTTCGCCTTCTACAATCAGGTTGCCATTGTCCAGCACACCAGTAACGGTCACTGTTATGGCGCCATTCAAACTGTTGCTCTGACTGGTGCCACTTTGACCACTGAATGAATTCTCTGAGCCCAGATCGATTTCCATATTCGGTCGCAAGCTACCGCCGAAGGTAGGCGCCTCAACATTCATGTCAGTCGCCTGAGTAATGCTATTGTCAGCACTGTTCTGACCCGAAGTTTGTTCGACCAGGAACACAGTGAGAATGTCGCCCAGGCGATGGGCTTTCAGATCCTCGTACAAGCCAAGGCGGCGACCGGAGGTGTAGATAGAGCCACCCTGGTTACGCACTTCGGAGTAGTACTCGTTGTAAGTGGGCTCGAACAATGGTTCCTGTTCCATTGGTTCGGGCTGACTCACACACCCAACCAGGGCAGAGAGCAGAAGCACAGGGCTGCTGGATTTCACTTTTTGTTGTAGAAAATTATTCACTGATCAGTCCTACATGTTGTTGGTTACAAAGCGCAGCATCTGATCGGCTGTAGAGATCGATCGGCTGTTCATTTCGTAGGAACGTTGAGTTTCAATCATGTTCACCAGCTCTTCCACAACATTCACGTTGGAACTCTCGGTATAACCCTGCAGTACTGTGCCTAAACCGTTTAAGCCAGGAGAACCAACCAGGGGAGATCCACTGGAAGTGGTTTCCAGGTACAGGTTGCTGCCAACTGGCTGCAGGCCCGCTGGATTAATAAAGTCCGCTAGCTGAATGGTGCCAACCTGCGAAGTGGCAGCAACGCCCTGCAGACTGACAGAAACTGTGCCATCGGGACCGATGGTGATGGATTGTGCATCCGCCGGAATGGTCACTGCTGGTTGTACTGGGAGTCCGGTTGGTGTCACCAACTGCCCCTGACTATCCACCTGTAGAGATCCATCACGGCTATATACCAGTGTGCCGTCCGGACGCAGCACCTGAAAGAATCCACGTCCTTCAATTGCCAGATCCAATGGATTATCTGTTTGCGTCAAATTTCCCTGGCTAAACAGTTTTTCAGTGGCAACGGTTCTTACACCGGTACCGATCATCAAACCACTTGAGTATTCCGTGTCCTGAGAAGACTGGGCGCCAGGTTGGCGTTGATTCTGATAGAGCAGATCCTCAAACACAGCGCGACTGCGCTTGTAACCTGATGTACTGGCATTAGCCAGGTTGTTGGAGATCACAGACATCTTGGTCTGCTGAGCATCCAAACCTGTTTTAGCGATCCAAAGTGCCTGGGTCATAGTTTTCTCCTGGCGAAAGCGTTAATTGATGTTCATCACGGATGCGAGCGCTGAAGAATTTTCCTTCGCATCCTGCATTAGTTGAATTTCAGACTCGAAGCGACGCGCCAGATCGATCATGCGAACCAACTCACCGACCACATTGACATTGCTGCCTTCAATAGCGCCAGACATCACTCTTACCGCCGCATCAGGAGCGGCTACCTCTCCGTCTGGCAATTGCAGGTGTCCGTCTTCTCTGCGTTGCAATTGGTCAGCCTGCAGCGTAACCAGTTTCAGCCGGTCCACTACCGCCAAGGTATTTGGTTGCTGACCAAATGGTACGATAGAAAGCGTGCCATCCGCCCCAATCTCTACCTGTGAAAAAGGCGGTAACGCAATCGGGCCATTGTTACCAAGCACCGGATGGCCCAGACCTGTCGTCAGTTGTCCTAGCGCATCCACCCGCAAATCACCCCGCCGGGTGTAAGCTTCCGTGCCATCTTCCGCCATGATTGCCAACCAACCATCACCCTGAATACTCACATCCAGCGCACGTCCAGTTTGCTGCACGATACCTGGCGTCAGGTCCGGCATACTTTCCAGAGTGAGACTGCCCTCTTCTTCCATGTAGTAGGCAATCTCCGCTTTGAAGCCAACCGTACTGGCATTAGCCAAATTGTTAGCATTGACTTGCTGTGCCTGCAGCGTCTTCTTGGCACTCTCGGTTATTGATTCAAGCAACTCGTACATCGCGATGATTTCCTGGTTGGTTACGAAAAGAATTAACGTAGATTAATAATCGCCTGAGTGATTGTGTCTTCCGTTTGAATCACCTTGGCGTTCGCCTGGAAGTTTCTTTGCGCCACAATCATGTTCACCAACTCCTGGCTGATATCCACGTTGGAATCTTCCAAAGCACCAGACTCAACGACTCCAGTACCACCGGTGCCCGGCGCGGTTAGCACGGCCTGGCCAGAAGAGAAAGATTCACTCCAGAGACTGCCACCTTGTGGTTGCAGACCACTCACGTTGGAGAACGTGGCCAGGGCAATTTGTCCCAGGGCTCTGGATTGACCGTTGCTGAATCGACCAAATACGATGCCGCTGTCGTCAACCTCGATACCACCAAGCTGACCAGTGGTAAAACCATCTTGCTCGATATTGGTCACAGCGTAGTCGTTACCAAACTGAGTGAGATTAGAGAGGTCGATGGTAATGGCTTCAGTATTGGCACCAATCAGTGCACCGGTGCTATCGAGAGGATCCCAGGCCGCAATCGAAACCTGGAACGGCAAGCTGGCGGCTGGAATCTGGCCGGAAGAATCGAATGTAATCGTATCCGGACCAGATGTACTGACACCGTCAATCAGAGTATGCACATCCCATTCATTGGGATTAGCAGTCTTTACAAAGTAGATACTCTGAGTATGAGGATTGCCGAGACTGTCATAGATCGTTACTGCTGTTGAAGCATTAAACATATCGGAAGTCGGAGCAGTCGGCGGTACTGCGAAGGCATCAAATCCAGCACCTGGCCAGGCTACGGCTGGCGCCGTGCTACGTGAATCGAGGTTGGCACTCAGATCGACTCGATTGGTTGAATCCGGCTGGATCAGTGAAGAGTCAATTTGCAAATCCTCGACGCCGCCAGAAGGCGTGCCATCGGGTGTGGTGGAAAATACCTGCAGGCGAAGCCCTTCAGGGTTCACAACGAAGCCAGAACGATCGGACTGGAAGTTACCGGCCCGGGAAAATACCTGGCTGCCACCGTCGGAAAGGACGAAAAAGCCTCCACCATTAACCGCCATGTCCAGTACATTGCTGGTAAAACTGACATTGCCCTGGGAAAACGCCTGTGAAATTCCCGCTACTGCTACGCCCTTTCCAACTGCGTTAGCCGCTGTACCTGTGAGGCTTGAGGCAAATACATCTGAGAATTCGCCACGGGAAGACTTGTACCCCGTAGTCCCCGCGTTTGCGATGTTGCTGCCAATAATTTCGAGGCTGGTGCTCGAAGCTTTGATTCCAGAAACTGCTGTATCGAATGACATAATGTCCTCCTGTTGTGACTCTGCTTATCTGATTTCTTTGACCAGAGAAAAGTTAATGCTTTCTGCATTGGACAGATTTAGAGCGATCTGCCCGCTGCCATGGTCGATTGAAGTACTTTCAACCCGGTGGAATAGCTGCACGGGAAGCGTAGTTGATTCGCCGTTTAATAAAGCGGTCGCTTCGACCCGGTAGTCGCCGCTAACGGCTGACTCGCCGTCATCAGTCAGCCCATCCCAGGCGATTGCATGTAAACCTGGATTAAGACTGCCGTAATCTATTGTCCGAACCAGATCGCCGGCAGCCGAGTAGACGTTGATGTTGACAGCATGCAGTGACCCATTAGCCTGAATGTTGCCTGAGACCTGCTGGCCCTCTTCGAAGGACACGTTGGGATTGTCAACCAATACTTCTTTGCCAACTAATTGCGCCGCTTCCATGGCTTGATTGGAAAAGAAGTCAGTCTGGAAACCGCCGAAAGAACTACTCATTTCTTCGATGCCGGACACCATACTGAATTGCGCTATTTGTCCGAGAAATTCATTATTTTCAACGGGATTCACTGGATCTTGATTCTGCATCTGTGCCACCAGCAAGCGCAGGAAGTCATCCTGTCCCAGTTCATCGCTGCCTGAACCACTGCTCTGACTGGTTGCTGTGCCACCAAGCACGGTTGGATCAAAAGAAATCATGATTCGAATGCACTCCTTTCCAGATTTACATGTTGCCCAGGTTTAAAGTGCGGGCGATAAGTTGGCGCGACGTGTTCAACACTTCAATATTGGCTTGATAAGCCCGTGAGGCTTGCATCATGTAAGCCATTTCCTCCACAACGTTCACGTTGGAGAGATAGATATAGCCGTCGTCGTCGGCCATGGGGTTTTCCGGCATACGTTGTTTTTCAATGGGAGCATCGCTGTAGGCAAAACCATCGACCTTAACGCCACCTCGGGAGCGACCAACCCCAGAATTTAAACCACTGTCGAATTGCGAATTGAGGATGCTGGCGAATACCGGTCTTACCGCGCGGTATGCTGATCTTTCGCTTCCCGCCGCGATGCGGGCATTAGCCAGGTTGTTGGAAATCACTTCCATCTGCACACTTTGCGCGTTGAGTGCAGAGCCGGTCACTTTAAAGACGCTGTTGAGATTCATGCTTATTCTCCTCTGATGGCTTTGCGTAAACCCGAGATGGAGCCACTCAGGAAACGCAGGCTCGCTTGATAGCGCAGTGCGTTCTCTGAAAAAGCAGCTTGCTCTACTTCAGCCTCCACGGTGTTGTTGTGCTCTGATGTGCGGGTCGGCACGCGATAGAGCAAAGTACCGAATTCACTCTCGTCGCTGGCCGCCAGATGACCTGGTCTACTGGTTTGCAATTGAATGCGAGCATCATTACTCGCTGTCTTTAATGCAGAACGAAAATCATAATCCCTGGCTTGAAAACCAGGTGTAGCAGAGTTCGCGATATTAGCGGCGAGCACTGCACCGCGCTGGGATCGAAACTTCAGCGCTTCTGCGTGTATGCCGAGAGCTTTGTCAAATAAGTCCATGCTGCTTCCAATGTTTTGCTAAACGACTTTGACATTGGAAACAGCAAAGCCTGTGCCAACTGAGGTTCTTGTTAATATTCAGTTAGTTAGAATGGCTGCTAGAAAAACCAACAAGACCGCGCGGCAAGTTCGATGTCTTGCAACGGCAACTGTTGCCGCCTCTTGCCGTTCTCCATGACTCATTTTTTAAGATCCGCGAACTAAATGTGCAGCATGCAGAGAATGGGTGGTCGTGGCATATCAATTGCATTAAAGAATGAGTAAAGGAAGGAATACTTAGAATCGCGCTACCAAAGCCCAAGTGAGACCCATGACAGTCACAAATTTGACAGCCAGAAAAGTTTTCGGAGCTACCGCAGTGATTGCAGTAGGCTTCATAGCAAACAGCAACGCTGAAGTGATCGAACACGAAAGCGCTGATGCCATCCAAACGGTTGCCGAGCGCTATGCCCTCGAACAACTCGCAACGGATTCCTTACAGCAAGTAACTGCAGAGGCTTCTGCCCTGGACACCCGGTTACGACTGAAGAAATGCAGCGAACCATTACAAACTTTTGGCAATGGCACTGAGATCCGTAGCAGTCGTGTGACTGTCGGCGTACGGTGCACCGGCAACTCCCCCTGGACGCTGTATGTGCCAGTAACTGTGCACGCCCTGGCGCCGGTGGTATATACCAGCAAGCCCTTATTGCGGGGTGAGATTGTTGAACCTGCCAGCCTGGAAATCCGTCAGGAACCTTTGGATCGGTTGCCACGCAATGCACTGCAATCATTTGAGCAGGTCATTGGCATGGAAGTGTCCCGGGCAATGTCTGCAGATAGCCCGCTGAGCCTGGGAAACTTGCGGTCTCCAAAGCTAATCCGGCAGGGTCAGGAAGTTATCATATTGGCCGAGGGTGCAGGCCTGGCAGTGCGTATGGCTGGCAACGCCTTGAAGAACGGTGCCAAAGGCGAAGTGATCCCGGTTAAGAACAGTAGTTCAGGTAGAGTTTTAGAAGGTCGAATTGTGAGCGAAAGCACAGTTTTAGTGGGGTTTTGACCCAAATTTTCAGTTAAGTCGTTCCGGGATCATGTCGTACTTATGGCTACCTGGAACGCGATTAAGTTCACTACAGGAGTTTCATCGATGAGCAACAACATTCATACAGGCTTGAATCCTGCCAGGTTGACCGGGACCAACAAACCCGCGTCCACCAATAAGCAGGAAACGGAACAGCCGACGAATCAGGCCCCGGCAACGGCGGTTAAAGATGAAGTAAAGGTCACCGATCAGGCAGCGCGATTGCAACAGCTTGAGGGTGATCTCAAAACCGTCCCAGACATCAATGAGAAGCTGGTAGCAGAGGTAAGAGCTGCGCTAGCGGACGGCTCGTTAGACATGGACATGGAAGAGACAGCACAGAAGCTGGTGGAAATGGAATCCAATCGACGCACTAATTCTGGCAATGAGGACGAGAGCTAGACTCTCATGGACGGCCCGCACATGGACACAGCAAGCGAAATACGCCTAATTCAGCTTCTACAGGAAGAAGTCAGGTGTGCCCGCGCGCTACTGGATTCCCTGCGTTGCGAGCGCAGCGCCCTGGATTCGCTGGACGATCAGGTTATCGCGCTGAACAGCGCCAACAAGAAGCGCCTCATCGACTCATTACAGTCAGCCAGCCAGGCGCGAACCAAGTTTATCGCGGGTCTTGGCGGCCCCAATGTTGTGAACGGCAGTGGTCAAATTAGCTCATCAGATCACGGCCTGGAACTGGATATGTTGTTTATCGAATTGGCTGAGCTTGCTCAAAACTGTTTCGATGAAAATCGTCTGGTTGGTCAACTGATCAATCGACGAACTCAAGTTATCACCAATGCTATTGCCTGCTTGTCGCCCCACAACGACGAGCAATGTGTTGTTTACAAAGAGAACGGCCAACTCGGAAGTTAGATTACGCTCCCAATTGGTTGTTCTCGCAGGTTCGGGAGCTTCATTTCATGGAAGGTCTCAGCAGTTCACAAGTTGTCACAAACGAAGGTGCAATTCTCAGTCACCTGTCTGCTCTGGCAACAACCCACAGCCCAGTTCGCATCTCCCCTGCTCAACCAGGCTCTAGCTGGAAGATTGACTCGTTGATCCAGGACGTGCAGCCACAGAGCAATTCACTACTGTTACATAAGCCGGAAGCGAGAGCCTGGAGCCATCTCAAAGACTGTCAGGAAGAGCTGGAAGTAAGTTGCGTGACCCCTAATGGCGTCATCGAATTTACCAGCAGCTATCTACCCTCAGCGATGCCCAGACTGGAGAGCACACTGCGCTTCGAGCTCCCGGAAAAACTGGTGAAAAGCCAACGTCGCGCGTACCACCGGGTTAAGGTGGGACACCTGGAAAGCAAGGTGATACTACAGATACAGAAACACCTGCAGCTTACTGGTGCCTGCCTGGACCTGTCAGTTGCTGGCGCCTTGATTTGCATTCCCAGAGGTAAACGCGGTGTCGATCTGGGTGAGAGCATTGATCACTGCGTTATTAACATTAAGGACCTGGTCACCGTGCGGCAGCCAGTCAAAGTCTGCAGCATTGGCAGCAAACGCGGCAAGCTCTTAGTGGGTGTGCAGTTTCTGGATATCAGCTCGGAAGGAGCTGATATGTTGAGAAAAACACTAAATCGAATCGAATGTCAGATTAATAACACCTGACACTTCACAATCACATTGTCATTTTTGTGACACTGGTTAGAAAAAGAAGGGAGTCCAGACCCCTTTGTTTACGGGGTTCGCAGCCAAGGACAGGTTTTAAGCTCGCTGTTTTGAGATTGGCATAGCTGTTGCATCGTTATTGATGAAGCGTTTCAGAAGCCTAAATCGCTGATTGCTCAGGCGATTTCTGAATAAAGCGCGAATCAATTGGAGACAACAGATGATTAATTCAGAAGCAGTAGCTTACGAGACATCGACCATTGAGCGAGAGATCGATAGCTTTTTCGATTCAAGCCAACAGGCTTCCTCGCTGCAAATGGATGAACGAATCAAGGTTTTGGCCAATGGCCTGAAGCGACTGATTAAATTCGACAGCTTCGAATTTGAGAGCCCACAGGAAGGCGTGCATTTATCCCTGGGGCAACAGGCACCACATCGGTGTCACTACCGAATTACAGATGATGGGGTGGAGTCAGGGCAGTTCACGCTGACCAGAAAGACACCCTTTAATGAAAAGGAGTTAGTCCTGGTTGAGTCTGCAATGGCCGGCCTGGTGAGCGAGAGCCACCTGTAAGGCATTACAGAACATTCCGAAGCAATTCATTCTCACCGCTTCGCAGCAACCAACCTTTCCACGAGCAATTCTCCAATACAGTCAAGCCTAATCCTCGGCCTTACTCCCCCGAAATCAAAGCATGAAGCTCTATAGGGCTAACATGAATTGAAAGTAAGGGGAGGGCTTTTTTTGAGTAGGTTTGAGCAGGTATTAAAGATCGGTCTTGGCCACTTCTCTAACGAGTCGACCACGAATACGATTCACGGCCTGGGCGTGGACCTGACAGACTCGTGACTCACTCACTTCCAACACCTTGCTGATCTCCTGCATATTGAGACCCTTGTTGTAGTAGAGAAATACCACCAGCTTCTCCTGGCGCGGCAAACCTTCCATGACTTCGGCCAGTTTGGCACGAGTCGATTCACACTCGATATCGAGTTCAGGTGAAGCCTCATTGGTCTGATTATCGGCCTGGGTCGGATTGTCTTCGATGCTGAATACAGTGCAACCGGCCACGGCATCCAACATGCGATAGTATTCTTCAATTGAAACGTCGAGTTCTTCCGCAATATCGCGATCGGCTGCGGTACGCTGCAGCTTGTTTTCGGCACTCTGTATCGCCTGAGAGATTTTTTTTGACTTCTGCTGTACCGAGCGAGGCATCCAGGAGTCTTTACGTAACTCATCCAACATGGCGCCACGTATGCGAATGGACGCATAGGATTTGAACTGCACGCCCTGCTGGACTTCGTAGCTACGCGTTGCTTCCAACAGTCCGATCATACCGACCTGGATCAGATCATCCACACTGTGACCGGGTGGTAAGCCTACGCTCAGATGATGGGCGATGATCTTAACCAGCGGGAGATGCTGTTCGAATAGTTCGTTTCTCGAACTTTCTCCGCTCTCCTGGTATTTGCTGGCAGCGTTTTCCATTAATGCAGATCTCCAATGTCCGACTGCGAACTCTGGGCGAATCGCTCTACGAAGAACTGCAGATACCCAGAATTCGCCTGTTCTGTAGGAATTCTGTTAACACGGTTAGCCAACTTTCTGAAGGCATGGGCAGATTGCGAATCAGGGTATTGATCCATGACCGCTGCTTGTCTTCGCACTGCTTTAAGCAGCTGCCCGTCTTCAGGGATATGCCCTAAATAACCAAGGGAAATCTGCAAGTAAAGATCAGCCACATTGGCCAATCGGGAATACAGCTTTTGTGCCGTAGGCGCGTCTTTCACACGATTTGCTATGACCTTGAACGACTTAACATCATGCTCCTGACTCATTACCTTCATCAGCGCGTAGGCATCAGCAATCGAAGCTGGCTCATCACAGATGACAACAAAAATCTCACTGGACGCTTTGGCGAAGCTCAGTACCGCGCTTGAAATGCCGGCTGCAGTATCCACCACCAGCGTATCGATATCTGTTTCCAGATCCGAAAACGCGTGAATCAGCTCCGCTTGTTCAGCGATTGTCAGATCCGCCATGCGGCCAATGCCAGACGAGGCAGGGATAATGTCGATGCCCTTGGGCCCTTTCATCAAGACATCCTGGAGACCGTACTCGCCGCTTACAACACCATGCAGGTCTTTGCTTGGTTTTAGATTAAGCATGATATCGACGTTAGCGAGCCCTAGATCTGCGTCCATTAGCAACACAGAATTGCCAGACTCAGCCAATGCGATGGCAAGGTTAATCGAAATACTTGTTTTACCAATACCGCCTTTACCCCCCGTAACGGCAATTACTCTCACCGGGTTATTGCGCTGCATAGTGGTATGCCCGTTTCCTTTCCATGAATCTAGTTGTGTCACTTTTCTATACTGCTCTTCCATATTTAGTGTCCAGGCAATGTCACCGCTGTGTCATTGAGATGTCACCAGTAGCTCGGTAACGCACAAACTGTGTATGCCTTCTCGTTTGTTATTGCTCTTAACAGGTAACTGCAAGTAGTGTTCCAATTTTTCCAAGTTCAGAAATTTCATGCACTGGCAACTTGCGGTGTCGCTATTGCTTCCGCTCCATCGTCGTTACTAGACGCGCTATAGGCTTGAATGATGTGATTCACAAAGTGACTGATGCGCGCACGCTGCAAGTCTTCCGGCACTTTTTGCCCCCTGGAGATAAAGGCAATGGGAAGCTTGTGCCGAATCAAACCAGAGAGAACCGGTCCGAGAGACGAACTCTCATCGAGCTTGGTAATTATGGAACCAGCCAGGCGAATGGCGGCAAAGGCTTGCAGCGTATCGGCAACGATTGTCTCTTGGGTGTTCGCCGACAACACGAGGTAAGGCTTAATCGACGGATTGCGCTTAACCATTTCTGCCAGTTGCGCAATGCCCTTGCTATCTCGTTGATTCACACCCGCGGTATCGATAAGCACCAGTTTTCTCTCAGCAAAACTTGCAAGAGCATCAGGAATTTCTTTATAGCTGCTGAGCACTTGTACCGGAATACCCAGAACAGCACCCAACGCGATGAGCTGCGACTGCCCGCCAACTCGATTGGTATCCGTTGTAATGAAGGCAATCTGGTTACGCCCGTGCCGCAAGGCAAACTGCGCGGCAATTTTTGCCGCTGTAGCGGTCTTGCCCACGCCGGAGGTACCAAACAAAGCAACCACGCCCCCTTCCTGACGAATGTCCTCATGAGAAATCCGAATAATACGGCACAGAATTTGTTGTACCCGACGCCATCCAGTCTCCAGGGTTTTACACGGCAAGGCCTTGTTGACAATTTTCTGACGTAAATCTTCACCCAGAGAGGCAGCTTTCAGACGGTCCAGCAATTCCTCTTCGTTAGGCTGTGGAACGTTTCCGTTTCTCGACGCGTAAGCCAGTTCACCCTCGAAAAGCTCTCGCAGGCGACTAATCTCGGCTGCCATCGATTCGAACTTCTCGACTTCGATGGGCGTAGCTAAAAAATTAGAATTCTGGATATTTTCGTTTCCACGCCCTCTCTGCTTTTTTTGTTCTTGTTCGTTGTCAACGACCTCCCACAAAAGATCCAGCGACGGTGGAGGATTCTCGTCATTCTCCTGTTTGCGCCGTTCCAGATCCGCCAGCGCTTCATCGAGTTTCTCTGGATCGTAATCTTGAGCGGCGATGACTTCAGTGCGACCGTTCTCACTACGACTTGAGATCAACACGGCACTCGAACCCATCTCGGAACGAATCTTCGCAAGCACTTTGTTCATGCTGTTATCTTCAAATCGTTCAACTCTCACTTTCTACCTCCAAATCAGCCTTACACTGACCTCTGCTTAGGCAGCACTAAGCTTGTCCTGCCCAAGCGTTGCAATTACCTTAATCTGTTTGTTGTTACCCACTTCGTTAAAGGCCAGCACTCGTAGCCGAGGCACTGAAGCACGCAAGAAGCGGGCGAGCCAAATTCGCAAACGATCTGACACCAAAGCCACCGGTGTCTGACCACTAAACTCCATTTCCTGGCTGGCTTGATAGAAATCCCGCAACAAGCCTTCCGCCAGTCCTGGTTCAATGGCGCTGAAGCCATGTTTCTGTTCGGATTCCAGGGAATCGATGAGTAGCTGCTCAATATCGGGCTGCAGTGTAATGACTTTCATTTCATGGGCAGGGCCCACAATACTCTGGCAGATAGATCGACCAATGGTGGTGCGTACAGCCGCTGTTAAATCATCAAAGTTAGGTTGGTGGGGACCATGTTCAGCCAATGCTTCGATGATCGAGCGCGTATCCCGAATCGGTACGCCTTCCTGCAGTAAATTCTGCAGCACTTTCAAAATGGCGCTCAGGGTCAATACGTCGGGTACCAGATTTTCCACGAGCTTTGGTGCGTACTCGGACAGTGAATCCAGTAGTTTTTGTACTTCATCATGACCGATGAACTCATGGGCATAGGAACGCAGCACATGACTAAGGTGTGTTCCGATAACAGTGCTGCAATCAACCACGGTATAGCCTTTGGACTGGGCTTCTTCTTTCTGCGGCGAATTGATCCATACGGTATCGAGATCGAAAGCAGGGTCCTTCGCCGCAATGCCTTCCAGCTCACCAAATACCTGTCCCGAGTTAATCGCCATTTCCATGCCGGGATGCACCTCAGCTTGAGCGATAGGTACCTCTTTTATGCAAATACGATAGGCATTCGGCGGTAGGGTAAGATTGTCTTTGATGTGCACTGACGGAATAAGGAAGCCGAGGTCTTGTGAGATTTTCTTGCGTACGCCTTTGATGCGGCCAAGCAATTCGCCACCCTGACTTTCATCTACCAGGGAAATCAGGCGATAGCCCACTTCCAAACCAATGACGTCGATACCCAACACATCATCCCAGCCAAGATCTTTCTCTTCTTCAATCGGAGTGACCGCTTGTCCATCAGCACCAGCCGTTTCCGCCTCTTCTTCGGTTTCCTCTTCCTGTGTCATGGAGAAGCCGACAAAACCCAGGGCAGCGGCAATAGTAAAGAACACCAGGAAAGGCATGCCGGGGACGAATCCGATGGATGCGATGATGGCGGCAGCGATGAAGAATATCTTCTTGTTTTCGAAGAGTTGTGACTTAACATCACCACCGATATCGCCAGCGGCACCAACACGAGTAACGATAAGTGCAGCGGCAACTGAAAGCAGCAGTGAGGGAATTTGTGCAACCAGTCCATCCCCGATGGTAAGCAAGATGTAATTGGTTACCGCTTGCGAAGCACTCAAACCATGCTGCAGTGTGCCAATGGCAAAGCCACCGATCACACTAATAAAAAGAATCAGGATGCCGGCAATGGCGTCACCGCGCACAAATTTACTGGCACCATCCATGGCTCCATAGAAACTGGCCTCGCTGGCCACCTCGTCCCGTCTCACACGCGCCACGTCCTGATCAATCAGGCCAGCATTCAAATCTGCGTCGATAGCCATCTGTTTGCCAGGCATCGCATCTAACGTGAAGCGAGCGGTTACTTCTGAAATTCGACCAGCACCTTTAGTGACCACCACAAAATTAATGATGACCAGGATGGCGAACACCACCAGACCAACCGCGTAGTTACCACCGACCACAAACTCACCAAAAGCTTCAATCACCTGACCAGCAGCATGGGTTCCATTGTGACCCTGCAACAGAACTACTCGTGTTGAAGCAATGTTCAAAGCCAGACGCAATAAAGTGGCAACCAACAAGACGCTGGGGAACACACCGAAGTCCAAAGGCCGCGCGATATAGATAGCCACCAGCAAAATAATGAGTGACAGGGAGATGTTGAACGTGAACAGAAGGTCCAGCACGAACGGTGGCAACGGGATGATCATCATTGCCAGTAGCAAGATGATCAGCAGCGGTGCACCTAAACCGATGAGTTGCAGGCTTGGTGACAGGCCAGCTGAATTGTCAGTACTGGTAGACACAGTATCCATTAATCACTGCCCGCTCTGCTGTTATCATTGAATCGTTCGAGATATTCCTCAGGCACCGGCAAATCAGTTGGTCGTTTTAAATTGTGGCGCGTCTTACTGGTGGCTTTGCGTAACTGAAACACATAGGCCAATACCTGAGCCACAGCCACGAACAACTTGGCAGGGATCTCCTGACCGATTTCTGTTGAGGCATACAGCGCTCTTGCTAGTGGCGGTGCCGAGAACATCTCGACTTTGTGTTCAGCTGCGATCTCCCGAATCTTCGCCGCGATTAAATTGCGCCCTTTCGCTACCACTTTGGGTGCGCCCACTCCATTCGGGTCATAGCGTAGCGCCACTGCGTAATGGGTTGGGTTGGTGATAATGACGTCCGCGTCCGGGACATCACTCAACATGCGACGCTGAGCAATTTCACGCTGTCGTTCGCGAACCTGAGATTTAACTTCTGGTCGACCTTCAGTCTCCTTCAA
>JAKSCP010000515.1 GCA_022360535.1 Pseudomonadales bacterium
ACCACAATCAGTTGAGTTCTATCGCGCTCTGAAAGTGAATGGTGTGGAAACCGAGCTGTATATGGCACCCAGGGAAGGCCATGGTTGGCGTGAGCTCCGACATCAACTATTCAAGATCAATAAAGAAATGTCCTGGTTCGAAAAACACGTGCTGGGTCAGGACTATGAATGGGAATCTGCACCAGAATCGGACAGCGAATCTGCCGATTAGACGAAAAAATCCCCCTGCGCAGCAAAAAGCCTTGCAGGGGGACATGCGCGATTCGAGCAATACGAGCGATTAAGGTTAGCTAAACATTTCCCTCCGCAACGAGGAGCGCTTGCTTATCCATTCACCGCCAAACTTGTTCTTGTAGAAGCGGGTTGAATAAGTGATGGCAATGGTTCCAATGATGCCCGGTGCTATCCAAAGCACTATGGTGAAATTCTCAAAGTTGCTGGCGAACAGTTCCTCGAAGAGCTGGCGGCCACCGAAAACTGTGAATGCGGTATAGGCGCCAATTCCTGAGCCAATTAACCCACTAAGATGTTCAAACCACCATTCTTTCGGCCGTAGGTTTTTCCGAAAGATGTAGCGGAAGTTATTGGTGCTGGTAACGATCTCCAGTACACCGAAGATGATGAAAAGAACATTGCCAGTGTTAATCCCTACGGACAGCAATACGATCCCCACTGAAAACAGACTACCGTTCAAGGCAAGATGAAGTGGGTTGCGCAAGGGTTCACGATTTTCTCTGTGTAAGATAGAGAGCCAGCCATGCCGGGTGCTGGTGAGCACCAGAATGCTCAGCGAAAACAGAAATAGACCAAACTCTCTGATTTCTCGCTCGACTTTTTCAGCCTCAGCCGCGGTAAGTTCCAGATCTGCTGCATGCATCGAAAGTGGCCAGAGCAAATCCAGGCTCGACATCACGATTCCGGAAAACGACACCACGTACATGGCAGATGCAAAGTAGCGACCAAAACGCTTGTGGTCCAGGTTGCCCTTGCGGGTAAAAACCGGTACCCAGAACAACAGCAGGGCGCAGGCGCCGACAGTAATGTGGAGATAAAGTGCTGACTGATGCAGGGCTAACATAAGTGCCTCCCAAATCGAGCTAGAAGTTGATTCGATGGTGCTAATTTAGGGATTTCGGTCGCTGGTCATCAGTGCCGGAAGTCATGACCTGCACTATGACTTTTGGCCTATAGGGAGCCGGCTCAAGCTATGTAATAATTTTCTTCAATCTCCACTGAACCCTGCTATGTCGTCTGCTATCAAAAAATCCTCAAATCTAATAGACAGCCAAAGAGCCCTGAATCTCTCGGGTATTCTGGTTAATGCCATGGTGGGCGGACTGGGTGCCTATTCTGTTTCCGGTACGCCTCTGTTCACAGCAGCAGTGGTTTTGGCTGTTGCCCAGCTCGCACTGTTCGTTCATTGCACACAGTTCGCTACCGGCTCTGACTCCAGACTCTCGTTCTGGTTGCAGGCACTCTGTATTGGCACTTTGTTTTTCGTCGTACCATCTGACTTCATCTACATACTGACTGTCGTATGGCTGGTGCAGTCGGTGGAGCTATATGGCGCTAAAAGAACCGTTTGGCATTTTGTGGGCACGGCTATCGTGTTCACGGTTGCGCAACTGGTCTATTTTGGAATGACCAACATGCTCGATTACTTCATTAGCATTGGTCTGTATTCGCTGTTAAACATGTTTGCTATCAGCGTTGTGCAAAAGTTTGTTGGAGAACGCGAACAGAAAGAACACATGGCCGAGTTAAACAGAGATCTGATGGCAACCAGAGATTTGTTGTCACAGTCTTCAGCACAAAGTGAACGACTAAGAATTTCTCGAGACCTTCATGACATTCTGGGCCATCACATGACAGCACTGATTCTCAATCTGGAAGTGGCCAAGCACCAGGTTGAAGGGGAGCCCAAGGAAAAAGTTGAGCAGTCCCTGGCATTGGCAAAGCTTCTTCTCAGTGACTTACGCAGCACGGTGGGTGAGCTAAGAGATGAAGGCTCGATCAATCTGGAGGAATCTATTAATGCGCTGGTCTCGGGCATTCCAGACTTTGCTATCGACGTCGATTTTAGTACTGCGGCTAAAATCGATGACGTGGAATTGGCAGAAACTTTTCTGCGGTGCACCCAGGAAGCAGTGACCAATGTGCTGAGACACAGCAACGCTAATCATTGCCGAATCGAAATGAACAGGGATGACTCCTGTTACACATTGTCGGTAAGTGACAACGGAAATGTTGCCGGGGACATCCAGCCAGGAAATGGATTAAAGGGCATGCAGGAACGGGTAAACGCCATGGGTGGAGAGTTGGCCTGGCGACAAAATGAGAAAGGTTTTCAGCTTATCGTTTCCCTGGGAGCACCGCAGCTCTCGTGAAGATCAAAGTCATGTTGGCCGAAGACCAGAACCTGGTGCGGGAAGGTCTTCGTAATCTCTTACAACTCAGCGAGTCAATCGAAGTCGTCGGCGAAGTGGTGGATGGCTCGGAGGTGTTGGATGGACTGGCGAAGTTTAAGCCCGATGTGTTGCTCATCGATATACGCATGCCGAAGATGACCGGCATCGAAGCCTTGCAAGCCATGCAAGAGCAGGGCGAGTCCACACCGGCTATTATCCTCACCACCTTCGACGATCATCAATTGGTGCTGGAAGGTATGCAGGCTGGTGCCAAAGGTTATCTTCTTAAAGATGTGTCCCTGGACAGTTTGGTCAACGCCATCGAGAAAGTGCACGGTGGCGAGACTTTGGTGCAACGGGCTATCACCGAACGCATCTTGAAAGGCCTGTCTTCGATGGCCAGTAAGGAAACGGAACCTGAGCTGCAAGAAGAACTGTCCCCGAAGGAACTGGAAGTCCTGCGCTTGATGGCGGGTGGTTACAGTAACCGGGAGATCTCCAGTGCCATTCACAAATCCGAAGGCACGGTAAAAAATCAGGTGTCTTCCATTCTGGATAAGCTGGATGTGCGGGATCGTACCCAGGCCGTGTTGCGGGCCATCAATTTGGGTTTATTGTGACAATCACGCAGTGCTGGCGGTTGCCTCAAGCTGCACCTTGCCATCGACATAAACCCACTGACCCTTGACTCGCACGAAGGCCGACATTTCGTGATGGCATTTCAGCTCCCCGTGTTCGTCGAGGTAGTTGGCACGAAACTCCACGCCCCCCTTGTCTCCATCCTGCATAGTGTCCACGATCTCCAGTGACTGCCAGTCCCGGGTCTTGCCAGACAGAGATTGCGGGGTCAGCCCCTTACTGGTGTTCGGGTGCCAGGTCCGCCACAGATATTCGCCATAACCACCCAACTTATAGGCAGTGTAGCGGGATCGCATCAGCTGTTTCACCGTCTTTGGTTTGGCCTTTCCGGCAAGGTAGGGCTGGCAGCATTTAGCGAAGGGTTTCCCGGAGCAGCAGGGGCAGGATTCAAGTGACATGGCGCAAATTGTGGTGAATTCTCAGCATCCAGGCGCTAAATGTGCCTGTTATTACAGTTTGTTTCAATTACCGGGAATCCGGTTGCAGTACCGGCGCGTAAGCCAGGTGAGAGCGCAGTTCCATAATTACAATTTGTCATAAATTGACACTACTCATTCATGTTCTGGCATTCAGTTGCGTGCATACTACGCCGATATTTTCAGCTTGAGCCCCGAACACGCGATTCCACGGGGATTTGGCCAAACCAGAACGTACTCCAGCTGCTTGGGAGCCCGTGATTCATGAACCCAGCTAACAACACAAAGAAATTAGCCCTGGCTATAGGCCTGACTTCGGCGCTGTTTCTGACTCAGGCGCCAGCCGCCTGGGCGCAATCGCCGACCACGTCCGACGATGCGACGGTGACGTATCCGGCGTCCTTTTTCGATCAGTTCCAGCCTTTCTCCGTTAATGACATGCTGCAGCGCATCCCGGGTATCAATCTGGCTCTGGGCGGCGGCGGTGGTTCATCCCAGGGTGGCCCTGGCAGTTCCAGCGGCGGCGGTCGACGTGGTCTGGGTGCCGGCGGTGATCAGGTGCTGATTAATGGTCGGCGTATTGCGGGTAAAGGCAACGAAGGCAATTCGCAGCTGTCCAGAATCCCAGCTAAAGAAGTGGAATATATTCAGATTATTCGTGGCACATCCGGTGACCTGGACGTGCGCGGTGGTAATCAGGTTATCAACATCGTCCTGACCGAAGCCCAGTCCAATGTGAGCTATGCCTATGAAGTGAACATGGACCACTACCACGACGATACTTTGATGCCAGGCAGCAAGATATCTGCGACTGGTCAGAACGGTGCCTTCAACTATTTTCTCAGTGCCGAGATAGAGCCACGTTGGGAATATCGTGATGGCTTTGAAGAAAGCTTCAACGTGGATGGCAGCCTGAATCAAACCGTAAAGCGTGATGAAGAAACTGATGCCCAACCCACCACTCTGGTTGCCAACATGGGTTACGAGTTTAATCCGCGTAACACCGCGAACCTGAATTTGCAGTGGACCGACAACGATTTCGATAATTTTACCGATCGTATAGTCACCGATTTCGATGGCGATGAAAGTATCGCTCGCTTCGAACGTGACAATCAGCCCACCACGGACAGCTCCTGGGAAGTGGGTGGCGACTACATGCATGTATTTGGTGATGGCAGTCGCTGGAAGACTTTGTTTATTGTTAACGAAGCCGAAACCAACAGCGTACGTGATCGCTTTATTGTCGATGCCGACACACGCACAAAAGATTTGCATCTGACTAACTACGTTCGCAATCAGGAACGCATTGTTCGTTCTTCCTATATCTTCGATTTCCTCGAAAAGCACAACATTGAAGCTGGAGTAGAGAGAGCGCAAACCATACTGGATACTTCCCTGCAGTTGGGTCTTCTGGATGAAGAAGAACCAGGCGATCCTCGTTTCGGCGGCCTCAGCCCGGTAACCGATTCCATCGGCACTGTGGAAGAAATGCGTTACGAGTACTTCGCCATTCACAACTGGGCGATGAACGATCGTATGACTCTGGAAACCACACTGTTGTTCGAAGACAGCACGATTTCCCAGGAAGGCACTCAAAACAATTCGAGGGATTTTACCTTCTTCAGACCCAAGGTGGATTATCGTTTCGACGTTACTCCAGCGATTCAGTTTCGCGCCACGATCGAGAAAGATGTTGCTCAGTTAAGTTTTCGCGACTTCACTGCTGGTGTGGACGAAAGCGACGATGAGCAAAACGATTTCGAAGGGAATGCTGAGCTTAGGCAAGAACAGTCCTGGCGTTACGAGGCGAATGTCGAATTCCGACTTCCCAATGACGCCGGTGTAATCAACACCAACCTGTATTACCACGACCTGGAAGATCTGATCGATAACGTGGATGTATCCACTGAAGACACCATTCTTTCTGCTCGTGGCAACATCGGCGACGGCGAACGTTACGGCCTTAACTTCAACAGCAGCTTGCGCCTGAATTTCATCAATCAACCTAATATGTTATTGACGGCTGGATTGAACATTGAAGAGTCGACGGTGACAGACCCCTTCCTGCAGAGAGAACGAGAACGTTCTATTCGCGGTGGTGCCAGTCGTTACAGTATTGGTTTCCGTCACGACCTGCCCCAACTTAACAACACTAACTGGGGCTTCAACTACCGCCGTGAGTTCTGGAATGATTTTACCGTGTGGGACGTTGACAAGATCGAACAGTATCCAAAAGTCGGCTCTTACTTCGCGTGGGTAGAAACTCAAGCATGGGGTGGATTGGTTTATCGATTTGAAGCCAGAGATTCCCGCCATCGCTGCCGTGTTCGTACCCGGTACACCAACGGTACAATTGCTACGGGAATCATCGAAGAGATCGAAGATTCCTGCTCAGACGCAGGCCCAGTGCTGGCCATCAAGATTCGCGGTACGTTCTAAAACTCACTAAGTTTCATACTGCTTGATAGGGCAACTTCGGTTGCCCTTTTTTATTGATGCAACATTATAACGAGTTTTAGGTTATTCGATCTCCATCTGTTTACTCCCCAATATTGCTGGCATAGCATCAAAAACGATTAAGACAGCAGGAGAGACAAGATGCAGAAGAATAAAGTCCTTTTAGCAGTGTCTGCCGTAGTGGGAGTAGCACTGTCAACTTTCACAATAGTAGCTCAAGACGATGATGAACCGCCTGAAATGGGCGTCTTCATTACCAGTGTGGGAATCGGTGACGGTGGCAACCTCGGAGGATTGGAAGGTGCCGATGCCCATTGCCAACAACTGGCAAGTAATGTGGGCATGGGTCACAGAACCTGGCGCGCTTACCTTAGTACACAAGGGCCCAACGGAGTTGATGCCCGGGATCGGATTGGTGACGGACCCTGGGCCAATGCCAATGGATTGATCATGGCCACCAGCGTAGCGAATCTTCATTACGATAATTCCAATTTTAACTGGACTCATATGTTGGACGAGAATGGCAATCAAATTGCGTCGCGAATCGATGGTGATCCCGATTTTACGGAGCACGATGTCTTAACAGGTTCGCAGATAGATGGAACCGCCATGCCTTCGGGAACAGATCAGACCTGCAGTAATTGGACTAGCAATGATGAAGGCAGCGCGCGTGTCGGTCATGCCGACCGTTACTCGTTCACCACACCGGGCTCCCCCTGGAACTCATCCCATGGAACACCGGGCTGTACCCAGGCAGACCTGGTGCAGGTTGGTGGCGCAGGATTGTTTTACTGCTTCGCGACTGATTAGAGAATCAAGACGCGGTAACAAAAAGGTCGGAAAGATTTGACTAATCTCTCCGACCTTTTGCTTTCTTCGCTTTTTACCGCACTTACTTAACTTAAGCCGTTTGTGCCAAGGGATGATTTCTTAACTGGATCATCGTGACGAGCGAGAGTCCGAACAATACCAATTCGATCGTCGTTGCTATCAAGATCTCCATTGGTGGTAATCCATCAACCAAAAAACCAATCAATCTTGCTGAGCCATAACCGCCATACACTAGCATAGCGATGAACAGTCCTTGCTCCAGGGAGTTGTCGTGAAGCGAGCAATAGGCGATCAACAGACCGGCGGCTATTAGAAGGCCTCCTGGCGCTCGCAACTCTGACATCAATCCCGCTGAGAGATCTGATTGCAATCCATGGGCGCTGAGCATGCTCACCGGATCCAACACGATGAAGCTTCCAATCAAGACAGCAACCCAGGCATTTAGCTGAAGCAGGGTAACGGTGAACTTTTTCATGCAGCTACCCTCCACGCTCCAGACTGGGCTACTTCTTGGGCATAGTCTCGGAAGTCTTTAGGTTCTCTGCCAAGTGCTCTTTGTACGCCATCGCATAGTGAGCTGTTGCGGCCATCGAGTACCGTAGTGAACAGATAGTCCATCATCCAGACTACAGTGTCAGGTGCACCCGAATCTTTTACGCCTTGCACGAACTGATCGTGGGTGAGTGGCTGGAATCGAATTTGCTCACCCAGAGCATCAGACAAATCTTGCGCGATATCCGCAAAGGTCATCAGCCGTGGCCCGGTTACTTCGTAGACCTCGCCAGTGTGACCAGGTTCGGTAAGTGCGGCGACTGCCACGTCGGCAATATCATCGGCATCAACGAATGGTTCAGGTATATCACCAGCGGGGAGGGCAATCACACCCGCGTTAACCATCTCAACAAACGCGCCTTCAGAGAAGTTCTGGTTGAACCAACTGGCGCGCACGACAGTCCAATCGATGCCACTGTTCTGCACGATGCGCTCGCAGGCCTGCGCTTCTTCTTCTCCGCGACCGGACAATATCACCAGGTGCTTCACACCTTGCTTCACCGCCTGATCCACAAAGCTTTG
>JAKSCP010000447.1 GCA_022360535.1 Pseudomonadales bacterium
CGGCGTGGATTCAATTGAACACGGTTCTTATCTCGATGAGGAAGTAGCTGAGCTGTTCGTTGCCACCGGCGCTTACCTGGTGCCTACTTTGATTGCCGGTCGCACCGTAGAGCGCATTGCTTCAGAAAGGCCGGCATTCTATATGCCAGCGGTTCGGCAGAAAGCACTGCAAGTTGGACCAATCATGCGCAACGCTTTGCGTACCGCCTATGAACGAGGGGTCAAGATAGCTTATGGCACAGACGCCGGTGTAAATGACCACGGTACCAATGCCTATGAAGCAGTTCTCATGAATGAGGCCGGCATGCCAGCGAGAGATATCTTGATAGCTGCCACTATCAATGCAGCAGATCTTATGGACCTAACAGATGTTACCGGAACAATTGAGGCGGGCAAGGACGCGGACATAATCGCTGTGGGAGGAAATCCGCTGGAAGACATTTCGGCGCTGCTGCAACCGACGTTCGTCATGGCGCGTGGTAATGAAGTTGATCTGGATGTACCCAAACCAGATTTATTTCCCTGGCCAGATCTCTAATCAGGGCAGAATACTGGTAAATCATAGTGACGCCATAGAAGAAGAAAGACTATATAAAGAAGAAAGAGTGGTATCGGGCTTTCCTAAAACTCTTAATCGGGAACTAACTTATGACAAGCATTACTTCTCAAAGCACACTTGGCTCTCTGCAGGAACGATTGGCACCAGCAGAAGAACTCTTCTTTCGCTGGATGATTCGTGTGGTATTGGCCGCAATATTCGCTGGCTCAGCCTGGATCGATGATGCGCCCCCGCTGTCGTTAGCAGCGATGCTGGTGGCGGTTTACGTCATCGTGCGGGTAATCACCCAATTTGGCCGCTTCATGTCGGCGGCTCCGTTTCAACATCGTGTTCTCCAGACCCTGTTCGCCCTGGTGTGTATCTTCTCATTGCTTAGCGCATTCACTGCTGTGAGTATCTTCGTGGAGCGCATTGCTATTTCTGTTGTGTAGCTGGCTTCGAGTCCACTGCGACAGGGTGGGGCGAGGGTATGTGCTCCCCCTGACTCGCAGATCGGATCTCCCCAACTTCTTTCCCTTGTCTCCGCTCTAGCGGGCCGGCGCCAATCTTTGTTCTAAATCAAGGAAATGGGTTTTTGTCCGAAATCCATCAGGGTTTGTTGGAAATTAACCAGCGCTTACTTGTTAAAGTCCCTCTAATCTGTGCGTGCCTCGGTGGACTGCTTGAGGCTCTGCTTGAATGCAACAGAAGAAAGAGGAACAAACTATGCGATTTTTACGCTTTTTAACGGCTACTTCCTTGCTTGGTCTTTTTGGGGTGGTTCTTGCTCCAGCCAGCCTGGCCCAGGAAGTCACCTTCCATAAAGACATCGAACCCATCCTGCAACGTAGCTGCCAGAATTGCCATCGCCCCGGCGGTGTAGCTCCTATGTCCCTGGTGAGCTATGAGCAAGTAGCTCCATTTGCCGGCCTTATTGAATACAAAACAGGCTTGAGGGACAGAGCTGGTGCCATGCCGCCCTGGTATGCGGAAAAAGACATTGGCATCCAGCACTTCAAGAACGACCCTTCTCTCAGTGACGAAGAAATTCAGGCGATCTCACTTTGGGCCCGCTCCGGCACACCAAAAGGCGATCCCGCTGATGCGCCCGAGCCACTGGAATTTGATGACAGCGTGAAATGGCGATTGGGTGAGCCGGATTTAATAGTCAATACTGAAGACTTTTTCATGGCCGCAGGTCGTCCTGACTGGTGGGGCGAAATTGCCAGCGTACCAACAGGTTTGACAGAAGATCGCTATGTGAAGTCTGTCGAAATTGTGGAAGTAAATGACGTGGGTGTAGGTGAAGAAGCCTCCGACACAGTCGGCGGCCTGTTTATCTTCCATCACATGATCTGGCGTACCGAAGTACTGGACGAAGAGGGCAATGTGATCCCTGGAGAGGCGGTAAGCTGGCCAGTGCACGAAGTTGGGCGTAATGGTGATGTATTTGACATCGATGCCGGCCCACTACTGAAAGCAAATTCTGCCTTCTTCACAGATTCCGTGCACATGCATTCCAATGGTCGTGACACCACGGGACACTTGCAAATCGGCTTCACTTTTCATCCTAGAGACTACGAGCCCAAGTACAAGAGTGCGATCAGCATTTTGGGTAATGGTGTCGATATCAGCGTCGAGGGTAATGCCCGAGACCAGGAACTGCATGCTTACCAGGTGCTCGATGAACATACCAAGGTCATCACCTTCGAACCTCATCTGCACGCTCCAGGTGAGCGCATGTGTTTGGAGGCCATTTGGGGATTTTCTGTGGAAACCATTTCCTGTGTCGGCTACGACCACAACTGGGTCAGAGGTTATCCATTCGAAGATGACTACATGCCGCTGTTACCCAAAGGCACCATTCTTCATATCACCGGCTACTTCGATAACACCGAAGCTAATCCCAATGTGCCCGATCCACGCAACTGGCAAGGATCCGGTAACCGCTCGGTGACCAATATGTTCATCGACCTGGGAATTCGCGTGACTATGACTGATGAACAGTTCATGGAAGAGATGGAAAAGCGGCGTAGAAATCTGAATCTTGGTCCAAACGACCATGTGATTGGCTGTCCGCTTTGCTTAACACCTCTGGTGTGGCCTATTGACGAAACGGTGAGCAGCGACGACTAGCTGCCTCACAAATCATTACCAGGATTAGACACCCTCGAGAGGGAATACCATGAACACTGAAAAAATACTTAAGACTCTGCTGGCAATGACCACAGCGGCAGCTACTTTGTTCGCAAGTGTGGCAATTGCAGAGCAACCTTACCACTATGCAAGAAATAGCTATCAATCTGGACAGCACACCGAAGTTGCCTACGAAGGATGGCGCGAAAATGAAGACGGCACTATTTCGCTGACTTTCGGTTACTTTAACCACAATTGGGAAGAAGAGTTGGATATTCCCATTGGTGAAAATAACTTCTTCTCACCGGGCGCAGCCGACAGAGGGCAACCAACGCACTTTTTGCCACGCCGTAATCGTTTCACTTTCGATGTGATTGTGCCTGGTGACTTTGGTGACAGCGAGTTGGTTTGGGAAGTCACTTCTCCAAACGGACTGACCCGACGTGCTTATGGGACTTTGCGGGCAGACTACAAGATCGACAACATGATCATCATGTCTGAAACCGGCGCCCTGGGTGCTGGGTCATCCGATGCGGTGACTCGAGCCAACATACCACCGGTGTCGGAACTCATCGGTGATGAAATTCGTACCGTGCGGGTTGGTGAAGCACTCACTTTCCAAACCCGGGTCACTGATGACGGTGTGCCCAAGCCCTTCGACCCCATTGGCCGGATTCGGCGCCTGGGTGGCGCAGCGGCCGCGCTGGCTACACCTGAGATGGTGCGCAATCGAATGATGATGACACCACCACCCAAACCAACTGTCGCCAAAAACAACGGGCTGTATTTGTCATGGAATGTCTATCGGGCGCCAGACTCGGTGGAGAATGTGCAGGACGTTGTGCATTTCGACCCACCCCAGGTAAAACCCTGGGAGGATACGCGTCCTGCTGCCAACTCTCCCTGGAGTTGGTTGTGGGTGCCACCGGAACTACCAGCAGACGATATTCATGAAGTGTCAGTGAGCTTCGATGAGCCAGGCACTTATCTGCTGTGGGGACGTGCCGATGATGGCGGTTTGTATTCCGATCAATACCTGACGGTGAACGTCACCCGCTAGCCGCTAGGTACTTACTACCATTCTTTTAATCAATCCCAGGGGCGCATTGCGTCCCTGGTTGATGCTTTCAATACTGCAGAGCCATTTATGTCTAATCACGCCTCAAAAATCGTCGCCTTATTCGGCTTCTCTTTGCTTCTCTTCGTGCCAACTTTGTCGGCGCAACACGAGGGTCACGGTATGGCAAGTGACACTGAGCTATCGGTGATGACCATGCCAGCAAACAATGAAGTGTTGTTAATCTCGCCGGAAGCAATAAGCCTGCACTTTCAATCTGCAGTGAGGCTGGTGAAACTGGTGGTGAAAGATCCGTCCCAGGGTAAGGATGGTCTGGATATTGGCTTTCGCTATACAGGCGAAATCAGTACCGAGTTCAAACAATCGTTGCCACTGTTAGCCAAGGCAGACTACTACCGCGTGGAATGGGCGGCGTTCGACCGGCAGCAGAAACTCATAAAGGGTGTGTTCTTCTTTGCTTTTGGACCAGATGCCCATCCGCCTTCTTACTACCTGGAACAGATGCAGCATCCTCGGCATATCATGTCGCCGGACTATCGCTTGCTTTAGCCGGCGGCGCCAGCTCCTGGCAAATCCCGCAGATATCGCCCCAGGCCCGATAAAACGGGCCTTTCCCCTAATCTGTTACACAATTTGTAACACTTCTCAGCCCAGAAAATTGACCTATATCAGTAAATCCTTGCTCCCCCCAAGCAGAATGTTTACCACGGCGATTTCGAAGCAACAGGGGTAGTGGATTCGCGCCACACCCCCGAAATTCGGGAGATTCGACCAGATTTCAGGAACTTCGAATCGTCGCACCTAGGATTGAAAAACCTGCTTAACAGCGCCGCAAAGGCTGCGGCAGCTGAATTTGAACGGAGTGGACCATGAAAAAAACTAGAGTATTAAGCCTTTTCTCAGCGATGGCTTTAGTGCCTGCTTTCGCCAGTGCGCAAGAAGCTGCTGAGCACCCAACTTACGCGAAAGAAGTTTCGCGCATCATTCAAGAAAACTGTCAGATTTGCCACCAGCCCGGGCAGATTGGGCCCATGTCGTTTACCAGCTACGAAGAAGTTCGTCCCTGGGCGCCATTGATCCAGTTGAAAGTGGCTAGCAAGGCCATGCCTCCTTATCAGTACGACGACGATAAAGGGGTGCAGGAACTGAAGAACGATTGGCGTATGTCACAGGAAGATATCGATACCATCGTTGCCTGGGTCAATGCCGGATCGCCATTTGGTAATCCAGAAGACCTGCCACCAGCCAAAGACTTCCCGGCGGTGGGAGAATGGCGATTGGCTGCTGAGTTAGGTCAGCCTGACCACATCATTAAATCATCTCCATGGGACGTTCCAGCCAACGGTCAAGACCTCTGGTGGGAGCCCGAAGTTGATGCGGGACTAACTGAAAGTCGCTGCATCAAGGCGGTTGAAACGCTGCCTTCAAGGGCTGCGCACGGGTCGACTCACCATGCCAATTCTCACTTTGTGGTGAAGAATGAAGAGGGCGAATGGGTAAGAGGTGATCGACTGTCTGAATACGCTTTCGGCAAACTCGGTGAAAAAGTTCCGGAAGGCGCTTGCCGACGCGTACCTGCCGACTCCAAAGTGGGTTGGAGTATCCATTACTACCCAGATGGTACGGCTGTGCCTAATGATCAGGTGTCAGTTGGAATCTGGTACTACGATGAGGAAGATAATTTCAATGAGGACGAGGTCTATCGCCAGGATCTTCGCTCTTACAATCTGAGCGGTGGTGGTGACTACCTGATTCCACCTCACGGCAAGTTGATGACCCAGGGCTTCCATTCCTTCGATCATCCGGTGCGTCTCGATAGCTGGCAGCCTCATCTGCATTTGCGTGGTGTGGCTATGTCTATGGAAATCTTCGATCCAGCTACCGGTCGCCGCGAGTTGGTGAGCATGGCGTCAGATTGGAATGCCGGTTGGAACCACAGCCATACTTATGAAGACGGTTTTCAGCCTCTGGTCCCAGCTAATGCTACAATCATCCTGACTGCCTGGTATGACAATACGGCAGATAACCCTCACAACCCGGATCCCGATCAATGGGTTGGTGCAGGCCAGCGCACTACAGATGAAATGTCTCATGCCTGGATTGCGGTAACACATCTGGATGATGAGGCTTTCGAAACAATGCTTGCTGAGCGCAAAGAGCGTGAGCAGCGTACACTTGCTGGATCAGGAGGAAATGACTAATGAGCAAACTGAAGCGATTAATCGGTTCTGCTTTCACTGTTCTATTAGTAGGGTTGGTCGCAGCGCCTCTCTATGCACAATTGCCCGAACATCTGCGTGATTATCCACTGGCAGGTCGCAGCGGTAGTGGTGAAGCGGTGGCCCCTATGTTCAATGGTTGGATTAGAAACGAAGATGGTTCAATTACCATGATTTTCGGATTCGCGAATCAGAATCTGGAAGAATTGGTTGATGTTCCTCTTGGTCCCAACAACAAACTTGAGCCTGCGCAATTTGACGGCGTACAGCCCACCCATTTTCCTGTGTATCAACGACGCGGATTCGTTGGCTTGCAGGAACGTGGCACGTTCGCGGTGAATGTCCCCGCGGACATGGCTGACACGGAAGTTGTGTGGACCCTGAACTCGGGTGGCAAGCAGTACTCTGTGCCCGGCCGAGCGACTTCGTCGGCCTATGAAATGAGTGCGGGTGAAAGAGCCCTGGGAACATTGAAGCCAGCCATTCGGTTTGACTTAAATGGTCCTGAGTCCACCGACCCGGTCGGCATTACTGCCGCCAGGATCACCACGTCTGTTGGTGAGCCAGTGACGCTGAGTGCCTATGTACAGGATCGTGGAAACCGTGCGGCCTATCCCGAAAATGAAATGATGTACTACCCACTCGGTACTTACTGGGTGCTGCATCAGGGGCCAGCGATTCCTGAGATCGAAGAAGCAGAGATCACAGGCCGTGAGCGCGCAGAGCAATACGAAGGCGAAGGTGGTGGTAGCGGTGGCAATAGCTGGGAAGAAGTCACTACCACAGCGACTTTCCCGGAGCCAGGTGAATACCTGATTCGACTGCGAGTGGATAATTTCACTGCGCCGGACAGCCAGTTCGACAACGTGTGCTGCTGGTCAAATGCCTATGTGCCAGTAACGGTCACTGAGTAGACCTTTAGACTCTCTACAGTCCACTTCGTAGAAAGCAAAACGCCCCGGGTCATTGATTTGGCCTGGGGCGTTGTCTTTTTTGCAATAAGACTATTTCATAACAAGGCCAGCGCCTTGACGCTCCGATAAGTCAGCCTTTTGGACTATACTCATCACCTATCTAAACTGTGTCTGGTCGATCTATTGAGAGTAGTATTCGTAATCAGCCTCTTGCTGCTGCTAGGAGCCTGCGGTTCAAATGAACCGCAAAACCCACCGTCAGCCAGCGCTGGTTTCATTGATCTCAGCGCCTGGGACTTCTCTCAAAATGATCCATTGGAACTCTCGGGTGAATGGGAGTTCTACTGGTCGCAGCTCCTCTCCCCACAGCAAATTGCCCAACAAAGACCCGATTTCCAACTCCAGGAAGTGCCGGCACGCTGGACCAGCTATGATGACCAGTTAGCAGTGGAAGGCTACGCGACTTACCGACTAAGAGTGCAACTCCCAGCAGACTCTGAAGTCTATGGCCTGTTTCTAGATGGTCAGGGCAGTTCTTTTACGCTTTGGGCAAACTCTGAGGTGATCGCTGAAGACGGTGAGGTTGGCACAGAGCTGTCTGGCAACGTGCGGCGGGGACAACCACAACTGGTGTTCTTCCAGCCAGATGATTCGCTGGTCGAACTGGTTATGCAAATTTCCAATTTCAGCCATCGTAGTGCCGGGTTTCGCAATGCCCTGATCATAGGCAGTGCTGACTCAATCCATGCTCTCGAACGAAATACGTCTCTCTTTCAGTCGACCTACCTTGGTTTATTGTTAGCTATCGCGCTCTACCATTACTTTTTATTCTCGCAAAGGACTGAAGACAGCTTTCCCTTTCACTTTGCCAACCTCGCATTACTGGTGGCAATTCGAATTGGCTTTACTGGTAACAACGTACTTGTCTCGGCGCTCCCGTTTCTCAGTTGGGAGATCGCACTAAGAATCGAATACTTCACGTTCTTCCTCATCACGCCAATATTTGCCGCGATGATGCGCAGTATTTATCCAAGAGATGTTCATCGCTGGTTCTTGCTGGCGACCATAGCGGTCGCAGTCGCGTACTCGGTGTTCACGGTGCTGACAAGCACATTGACAGCAACCTACACAGTTCCCAGTTATCAGCTTGTGATCTTAGCGGAGATGGCTTACTTCGTTTATGTGCTCGTACGTATTTTCGCAAAGAAACGCGATGGGCGATTTTATTTCGGCATTGCGACCATCATTGGTTTGATGGGTCTTGTCTCAGAGATTCTTTTCTCTCGAGGGTTTGTTTCTTATGGGGAGGTGGCGCCAATTGGAATTGTAGGATTTGTCATGGTGCAGGCAATCTATCTGGCTGCAAGATTCTCTTCAACTTTTAGAAAAGTCGAGGAGCTCTCTGTTTTGCTGGAGAGGAATAACGAAAACCTGCAAGAAAGTGAAACCAAGTATCGGACTATATTCGAAGACTCAAAAGACATGATTTATATCGCTGACCTGTCAGGTCGGGTCGAGGACATTAGTCCTTCATGTAAAGAGATTTTCGGGTATACCCGCGATGAAGTTATCAGAAACCAGATTAACCTGAACGAGATTGCGAGCAAAGAAGACAGATCGATGTTTTCATCGCTGATGACTGAGTTCAACTCGGTCGAAGACTTCGAATTCGATTTGCCCCACAAGGATGGCCACAAGGTTCGCGTGGCCATGAATGCCTCAACACGGGTTGATACCAATGGCAGAATCACGGGTATATTGGGCACTGTGCGCGACATTACCGATAAGTTGCAAGCGAGGGAACAACGGTTACGTGCAGAGCGGGCCGAAACGATTGCTTCTACAGATGCCTTAACCAACGCCTACACAAGGCGCTATCTCAATGAAGTTACTCAGCGGGAGATGGCAAGAAGCAACCGTAATTCAACACCTCTAACGCTAGTTATATTGGATATCGATCACTTCAAACAGATTAACGATACCCATGGCCATCTGGCTGGCGATAAAGTATTGGTGCAACTGTCACAGGTTTGTCGCGACAACATCCGTTCTACTGACGTCTTTTCCCGCTACGGCGGCGAAGAGTTCATCATCTTGATGCCTGAAACCAGCCTCGAGCTTGGCCAGCAAAAAACCGAAGTATTGCGCAAATTGATTTCAGACCAGCCATTGATTGAATTTAACGGCCGAGAGATTCCCGTGTCGTTCAGCGCCGGGGTGACAGCTTGGGAAACAGGCGAATCTCTGGAGAGTCTAATCGCCCGAGCAGACAAAGCGCTATACCAGGCAAAGAAGTCGGGTAGAAACCAGACTTGTATTGGGACAGACTGATGCTCTAAAGAGTTAGCGTCCGCAATTACTCTAGAATTGGTATCCCAAGGAAATCATATAAACCCAAGGATCGATTTCTACGTCTGCCGTGACTCGCCCCAGGGCAGAGTTGAATCCTGCATCGGTATCGATGTCGATGTTCCATACAGAAGTGTTCAAAATCCATTGGTCACCAAGATGCCAGTCGATACCTGCTCTTAGTGAGAGGCCAAACGAGTCGTCCAGTTCCAGGTCGCTGGCACCTAATACCGAGCTGGCCTGAGCAGACAAGCTGTCTTCAAAAAAGGTGGTGTAGTTGAGACCGGCACCCAGGTAGGGTCTTATCATGCTCTGCGAATCTCCAAAGAAATACAGAGCGCTGACGGTAGGGGGGAGATGTTTGGTTTCACCCAGGTCGGAAACACTAAATCCATACTGCTCCAGACCGCTAACGGTGATGTCGTGTTCAAAGGGAGTTGCAGCCAGGACTTCCAGCCCCCAGGAATCAGTCAGCATATACACCACGTTAATGCCAAGCTGTGTGCTGTTTCCAACACCGGCTGCAGTTCCTGCGAGCGCGCCTGTAGCTGTGGTACTGATAAGGCTGCTACTTTCATCTGGTTGCACACTGGCCGCGCCAATTCGCAGGATTATGTCTCCTTCTTCATGAGCAAACAAAGTTGAGGAGCTAAGTAATACAGCCGCCGCAGTTAATGCGC
>JAKSCP010000516.1 GCA_022360535.1 Pseudomonadales bacterium
GCCATTGTGCATGCGCGAGTTAGCAGACTGGTATTTGGCGCTCCGGAACCTCGAGCGGGTGCAGTTGTGAGTCAGCAACGGTTGTTGGACGTGTCTGGCTACAACCATCAGGTAGAGTACATTGGTGGAGTGCTGGGCGAAGAATCCGGTCGTATGTTGCAGGACTTTTTCCGTAGCAGGCGATAAAGATACATGCGGTAGTCAATGAGTGAAAGAGACACTCTAAAACAGCTGTCGAACGGATAAGAATTCACTGTCGAAAGCCCTGGTGGAACTAACTGGACTTATTGCAAGTCATACAGACATGAAACACTTTACGTTGTTTTTTCCGGTTGCGATGGTACTCACGGCTTGCCTGAGCGGCTCGGCCTATCAGGTCTATGAGGGCGAGCGCCTGTCCAGCATGCAGGTGGCAACTCTTGAAGGGTCCCAGTTTTTGCGTCAAGACTGGCTCAATCGTTACGTTGATGCCGTGCGGTTTTCCCAGGTAGATGATGTCACCATCGACAATAGCGTGGCTTACAATCGCCTGGAAGTGACTCCGGGATTTCATGATGTCACTGTGTATTTCTACTGGGATATGGGCAGTGCTCGCGGGCTGGCGCCAGCTTTAGTTAGCTACGCTGCTTCGAGAGAAAGCCTCTCGCGCACGCTGCGTTTCAATGCCAGAGCCGGTGAATCCTACCGGGTATTTGCTGAACCGAATTTCTCTGCCGAGCGGCAAGATATCACGACTCTCACCCATGTGGATTTTTGGGTTGAAGACAGCGCTGGCAATGAAATCGTTTCCCGAGAACAAGGTCAGTTCATTCCCGGCAGTAACTAAGCCGCAATCTCAGTGCAGTTTTTCCTGAATTTCCCTGGCAATTCCTTTATCATAGCGTCTCGCAAAAGCGGCCTATTCAGACCGTGGGCGACACTCTTTCACGCAGGAAGCTTTTTCAATGCAGGCGTTGTTGGGAGCCTCGGCTCTATCAGCATTTAAACTTAAGAAACTACAAGCAACAGTCCGCGCCGAAATACCCTCCATACAGTCAGTTACTGCACAGTTCGTTCACCTGGTTGATCTAAACGGTTCACTTGATGAAACCGAGCAGTCTAACCTTGCTGGTTTGCTCGAGTATGGGGATGCCCACCAATCAAGTTCTGCTGCGAGCCTGCAGCGGGTAGTTGTTCCTCGTCCTGGAACCATTTCTCCCTGGTCAAGCAAAGCCACCGACATTCTGCATAACTGTGGCTTAGAGAGTATAGAGCGCATTGAGCGTGGGACAGTCTTTTCTATAGAGACGAACGCCTCGCTAACGGAAGCTGAGATAAAGATTTTAGATAGCTTCCTCCATGACCGGATGGTGCAAGTGGTGCTTGATTCAGTTGAAGCTGCCGCTGTGTTGTTTCAGACAGCCGATCCCAGGCCTTTAAAAACCGTTGATCTGCTAGAGAAGGGTAAGGCAGCACTGACCCAGGCCAATACCGATTGGGGGTTGGCTCTGGCTTCCGATGAGATCGACTATCTCTACGAGAGTTTCGTTCAGCTTGGGAGGAACCCAAACGATATTGAACTGATGATGTTCGCACAAGCGAATTCTGAACATTGTCGTCACAAGATTTTTAATGCCAGTTGGACCATCGATGGTGAGGATCAAACGAACTCACTGTTCGGTATGATTCGCAACACCTTCGCAGAATCACCGGAAGGTATCTTGTCCGCCTATGCCGACAACGCGGCCGTCATGTGTGGACCCGAGTCGGAGCGGTTTTTTCCATGTGCCGAAAATAGTACTTACGATTTCAATAAGGAACCGATCCATGTCTTGATGAAAGTGGAGACACACAATCATCCTACGGCGATTGCGCCATTTCCCGGTGCCTCGACTGGCTCCGGGGGAGAGATACGAGACGAAGGTGCTACTGGCAAGGGGGCCAAACCGAAAGCTGGGCTGACGGGATTCAGTGTTTCTAATTTACGCATACCGGATTTTCCTCAAGCGTGGGAGGGTAAAGAGTCCAAACCAGAGCACATTGCCTCGCCGTTAGAGATCATGCTGGAAGGTCCAATCGGTGGTGCTGCGTTCAACAATGAGTACGGACGTCCGAATCTTTGCGGCTACTTTCGCACATTCGAACAAAGTGTTGTGAACGAACGAGGCGATGCGGAAGTAAGGGGTTATCACAAACCGATCATGATAGCCGGTGGTCTTGGCAACATCCGCGATGAACACGTCATTAAGGGCGAGATACCAGTGGGTGCCAAGCTCATCGTGCTGGGTGGTCCAGCCATGCTCATCGGTCTGGGTGGCGGCGCCGCCTCTTCTATGACTTCCGGATCAGCCAGTGCTGAACTGGATTTCGCTTCGGTACAGCGTGACAACGCAGAGATGGAAAGACGTTGCCAGGAAGTCATCGATCGCTGCTGGCAGATGGGTGCATCGAATCCCATTCAGTTCATCCACGATGTGGGTGCGGGGGGCTTGTCTAATGCCTTACCGGAATTGGTGAAAGATGGTGGTCGCGGTGGAGAGTTTAGCCTGCGGGATATCCCCAGCGCCGAATCACAAATGACGCCTTTGGAAATATGGTGTAACGAGGCGCAAGAACGGTATGTTTTAGCTGTCTCGGAAGCAGACCTCGAAAAATTTGAAGCGATCTGTCAACGCGAGCGTTGTCCCTATGCAGTAGTTGGGGCCACCACCGAAGAGAAAGTCATACGACTCGAAGACACGCACTTCCAAAACCACCCGATCGATCTGCCTATGGATGTGCTATTCGGTAAACCACCCAAGATGCATCGAGACGTTCAGGCTGGAACGGTTGGCTTGCAGGAGTTCGATTTTAGTGGCATTGAATTGGAAGAAGCAGTCGATCGAGTGCTGGCTTTACCAACGGTTGCAAACAAGGGATTCCTGATAACCATCGGTGATCGCACTATTACCGGTCAGGTTTGTCGTGATCAGATGGTTGGTCCCTGGCAGGTACCTGTCGCGGACTGTGCAGTGACCACTAGCTCCTACAATCATTATGTAGGGGAAGCGATGGCTATGGGGGAGCGCACGCCGTTGGCACTCCTGGATGCGCCAGCTTCTGGTCGCATGGCGATTGCTGAGGCGGTAACCAATATCGCCAGCGCCGATGTGCTTTCCTTAAACAATATCAAACTTTCTGCC